>DRLM01000125.1 GCA_011375345.1 Gammaproteobacteria bacterium | reverse complement strand
TCTTTGGCCACGGTCTTGTGGTCCTGCTGTTGAT
Organism: Gammaproteobacteria bacterium; assembly: GCA_011375345.1. NCBI lineage: Bacteria > Pseudomonadati > Pseudomonadota > Gammaproteobacteria > Gammaproteobacteria bacterium. Next base: position 28,039 of record DRLM01000125.1, on the reverse strand, counting down.
CGTGCATCTGCTGCTGGGCTACCGGCGGCTTCAGGACATGCGCTACTATCGGGACGATCCTATAGTGCGTCGCCTGCTGGGGCTTGAGCGCCTGCCGGATGTGGCGACCGTCAGCCGCAGCCTGGCCGGCATGGATGCTCGCAGCGTGGAGAAGCTGCGCCATCTCAACCGGCAGCTGGTTTTGGAGCGTCTGAGCAAGCTTGGCCTGAGGCGTATCACGCTGGATTTTGACGGCTCGGTACTCTCTACCGGCCGCTTCGCCGAAGGTACGGCGGTGGGTTTCAATCGCAAGAAGAAAGGGGCGCGCAGCTATTACCCGCTGTTCTGCACCCTGGCCCAAACCGGCCAGGTACTCGATGTCTGGCATCGGCCGGGAAACGTGCACGACTCTAACGGCGCCAAGACCTTTATCCTGGCCTGTATCCGTGAGATACGAACCGCTCTGCCTCGTGCCGTGCTCGAAGTGCGCATGGACAGCGGCTTTTTCTCGGACGCCCTCATTGGCATGCTGGATGCCGAGGGGGTGGAGTTCAGCATCAGCGTCCCCTTCGAGCGCTTCGTCGAGCTCAAGGGACTGGTCGAAGCACGAAAGCGCTGGCGCCACCTGGGCCATCAGTGCGGCTTTTTCGAGGCACGCTGGAAACCCAAGCACTGGGATGAGAAATATCGTTTTATCTTTCAGGTCTATATCCTCATCGGCCATGCTCGCGCACAACCTCAATCGGGAAATGCAGATGACGGCCTATCCCAGGCAACGCAACACCACCGAGCGGCGCGCCCCACTGTGGCGCTTTGAACAACTGGGCACGCTGCGGCGCAAACTCATCCAGCGTGCTGGACGGCTGACCAAACCCCAAGGCACGCTGACCCTGACGATGAGCGCCAACCCGGCTGTCAAATCGCAGTTGTTGCATTATCTGGATGTTTTGAAACAAGTGGCCTGATCTCGTCTTGGTCAGAATTTATGCAATGATTGGGTCACCAGCACCCCAAATGGAAAAACGAAATCTGGGAATACTCACCGCCCCTGGACCCTGTCCACCCAACCTACGTTACCTCAATTTTATTTCGCCCCCTTCGGCAACTTCAACTCAAGTATCTCTTCCAACTTCTTCCCACCCGGATTCTTGATCGCTTTCTTGGCCTTGAACGTCATCCGCGATCCCTTGGGGTTTAACGGGCTTTTGGTGATTCTGGCATTGGCCGCGCTAATGGCTTGTTGCAGCGTCTTGCCGTCCAACATGGCTTCCCAAAACAGTACCAAACCGCGGGCGATGACGCCATAGGCCAAAGGCTTAGTGAAACCCACCGCGACTTTGACGCAGCACTTAATCAAATCGCTAAGCAAATCCGCCGACTGACAGGCGCCCAGCACGACAATACCGGGGGCACCATCGCCTTTTTGCATGTGTTTACACAAGCCCCCGATGCTCACCGGCCGGCCGCCGCGAAAGATATAGAACTTGCGCCAGGCAATGAGCGCCTTGACTTTGTTGGTTTTGGGGTCGAGGCCGGAATGGCCGAAGAAGGTCCACATGTCTTCGGGGCCCTTGTTTTCCACGTGGTCGTAAATGGTCGGCCGGGTGGCCCACCAATCGTCGTCGGCTTGCCAGCCTTTCTTTTTGTTGGCTTTGGTGATCAAGGCATCGAAGGCCTGGGTGCCTTGCAGCCAGCCGAAAGCCTGGTCGATTTCAAAGTCTTTGAGCTTGGGGCTGGGGCTGATGGCGGCGAAGATGGTGGGGGTGACGGTGCTCACCAGCAAGGGCGTAAAGCCGTTGCTGAGCAACATGGCCTGGGCACGGGGATCAGTGCCGGGAATGAAGGTGTGGTAACCGCGCAAGGAAACGGCGTATTCGAACAGGGTGGGGTTTTCGACCGACGGCGCGACGAAGTAAGCATAACCGTCCGCATCGGTGCAGGCTTGGGCACATTCGCCTTCTTCCACCGAGGCGAGACTTACCCAGGCGCCTTGCAATGGTTCACCCGTTTCACGGTCGGTGACCTGTACGGGCAAGGTGTCGCCGCTCAGCGCCGTGGGCCGCACGGCCACTTCCATGCCTTTGAAACGCCGCGGCGGTGGCGGCTCCACGGGAAGCAGGAGTTTCACATCCACATCCGGCTCTTCGCGGTCTGCCAAGGCTTCCACAATGGGATCGTCGGGGGGCAGATAGGGCGACAGTTCCAGAATCAATTGGCGGACGTCGTCGGTCTCGCGTTCACCGGCGATCACACCGTCGGCAAAGGCTTGCAGGGTTTTACCCAGTTGATTCAGCGGCGCGGCGGGCTGGGGGGTAAGGCATTTCGCGTTGCGTGAAGATTTCCTGGTGGTACGGCGACGGCGAGGTTTCTTCCCTTCCATGACGAAGCTCCCGGAGTTGATGGTTCCGGGGCAGTATAAGGTATCTGGAAAAAATGGAAATATTAAGGGTTTGGGGAGAATGGCGCTGCCTCCCCCTTCCCGCTTGCGGAAGGAAACCTGGGATGGGGCAGGCATATGAAACGTCATGCCGACACCCGGTACTGCCTGGTGAGGGTAGAAACACTCGCCGCGGGCGACGGCACGCAGCAAATTGGGTTTTCGCGTCGAACGAACCGATTTTTTCCACTTGGCTTGACCTCTGCGCAGACCGGTCTATAGACTGGGATTTTCCCTGACCTTCGCGCAGGCTCAGGCCAAGTTTCCATGATTTCCCTTCATCTCTCTCGAAACCGCGCCATCTTCAGCGTGTTGACGGTGGCCTGTCTGCTGTTGGCCGCCTGCAGCCGCCCCCCCATCCCGGTGCACCAGACCCAGGTGTTGGCCTTCGGCACCCTGGTGGACATCACCATTGCCGGCACCGACAAGGCCAGCGCCGGCGAGGCCACCGCAGCGGTGATTCATCTGCTGAACACTCTCCACCGCCGCTGGCATGCCTGGGAGCCCAGCCCGGTGACGGCCCTCAACGCCCAACTGGCCCGGGGCGAGCCGGCCACAGTGGATGCTGACATGGCGGCGGTGATCCGCCGGGCCCGGAAGCTGGCAGAGCAGAGCGGCGGGCTGTTCAACCCGGCCATTGGCAGGCTGTTGCAACTGTGGGGCTTTCAGCAGGACGAGCGCCCAGAGGAAATGCCCCCGCCCGCGGAGGAGGAAATCACCGCATGGCTGGCCACCCACCCCAGCATGGCGGATTTGACCTTGGACGGCGCCACAGTCAGCAGCCGCAATCCTGCCGTGCAACTGGATTTCGGCGCCTTCATCAAAGGCTACGGGGTGGATCTGGCCCTGGCCGAGTTGAAACGGCGCGGCATCGACAACGCCATCATCAACGCCGGTGGCGACTTGCGCGCCATGGGCGTGCGCGGCGACCGGCCCTGGCGGGTGGGCATCCGCGACCCACGCGGGCCGGGCGTGCTGGCCTCGCTGGAAATCCAGGGGGACGAGGCGGTCTTCACTTCCGGCGACTACGAACGTTATTTCATCCACGAGGGGCTGCGCTATCATCATATCCTGGATCCGCGCAGCGGCCGGCCCGCCCGGGGAACCACTTCGGTCACCGTGGTCCATACCAGCGGCACTGAGGCCGATGCCGCCGCCACCGCCCTGTTCATCGCCGGGCCGGCCCGCTGGCGCGAAACGGCCAAAGCCCTGGGGCTGCGCCAGGTCATGCTGATCGACGATCGCGGGACGGTGCACGTCAGCCCGGAACTGGCGGCGCGTTTGCGTTTTGAAACCGAAAAACCACCCCGGCTCAAAGTGGAAGCAATTCAATGACACGCACCGACAGCCTGATCGTGGTACTGGCCGCCGCCCTGCTGCCGTTTTTGTACCTGGGTTTTTGGGGCGAGGGCGGCGCGGGCGAATCGGTGCGTATTCAAGACGCCGCAGGCCGCGTCATCGAGCTGCCCCTGGCCAGGGACCAGCGGCTCAAGGTGGCCGGCCGCCTGGGCGAGAGCATCATCGAAGTGCGCGGTGGCCAGGTGCGCTTCGTCGCCTCCCCCTGCACCGGCAAACAGTGCATCCATAGCGGCTGGCTGCACGAAAGCGGTGAGGTGGCCGCCTGCCTGCCCAACGGGATTTCCGCGGCGGTAGCGGGACGGGATCCGCGCTTTGATGCGGTGAATTTTTAGCCAGGCAGTGAGAGAAGTTTATCGCTGGATGAACATTCTGAAATCCCCACCCCCTCTTGTTCAAAGGGGAGCATGAGACAGCCCCATGTCCACCACGCTCACGCTGCCCACCACCCGCGAGGACCACCGCATCGCCTATCTGGCGGCGCTGGCCATCACCATCCACATTGCCGAAAGCGCCCTGCCCGTGCCCCTGCCGGGCGTGAAACCGGGGCTGGCCAATGTGGTGACGGTGCTGGTGCTGTTGCAGTTCGGCTGGCGGGCGGCGGCGTGGGTGGCCTTGCTCCGGGTGGTGGTGGGCAGCGTGTTGCTGGGCACTTTTCTCTCGCCCACCTTCCTGCTCAGCCTCAGCGGCGCCCTGGCTGCCCTGGCGGCGCTGGGTTTGGGCTCGCGCCTGCCGGGCCTGGGACCGGCAGGCTATTGCGTGCTGGCGGCGCTGGCCCATATGGCGGCACAGTTCTGGACGGCCTATGCGCTGTTCATCCCCCACCCGGCGCTTTTGCATTTGTTTCCCGTGTTCATGACCTTGGCGCTGGTGTTCGGCCTGGTGAGCGGCACCATCGCCGCCAGCACCTTGCGGCAACTGGCGCGCTCGCCGTGAAACGCCCCCACGCCACGCCCGCCACTTCCGGGGAACATCTGCTGTTTACCGTGCTGATCTCCGTGGCGGTGCACGCCGTGATCATTCTGGGCGTGGCCTTCACCCATGAGCCGCAGCCCCCGGCGGCGCCGCCCGCCCTGGACATCGTGCTCACCCACCGCGGCACCGACAGCGCCCCGGAGGACCCGGATTTTCTGTCCCCCGCCAATCAGGACGGGGCGGGCAACACCAGCGAGCGGGTGCGGCCGGTCAACCCGCCCGCCGCCCCGGCGGGAGAACCCCTGCCGGGAACGGGTCAGCGCCTCAGGGCACAGCACACCCCATCCCCCCCAACACCGCGCAAAGAGACACCCGCCCTCAGCACCGAACGCCCCGCCGACTTCCACACCACGCTGAACCCGCCCGTGGACACCCCGGCCAAAACCGCCTCCGCCGCCGAGCTGATCCGCCGCAGCCGGGAACTGGCGCGCCTGAGCACAGAGCTGGACGAGCCGGTACTGGTCCACACCCGGGAGCCGCGCCACCGTTTTATTTCCGCCCGCACCCGGTCCTTCCGGGATGCGGTTTACCTGGAGGCCTGGCGGCAAAAAGTCGAGCGCATCGGCAATCTGAATTACCCCGAGGAAGCCAAGCGCCGCGGCCTGTCCGGCAGCCTGATTCTGGACGTGGCGCTGAACCCGGACGGCACGCTGCACAGTATCGAGATCCGCCGTTCCAGCGGCCACAAGATTCTCGATGACGCCGCCGTCCGCATCGTCAAACTGGCCGCCCCCTTTGCCCCCCTGCCCCCGGACATGCGCCGGGACACCGATATTTTGCACATCACCCGCGCCTGGCAGTTTCTGGGCAACAACCGGTTTATTTCCGGGCACTATTAACCCGGCAATCAAACAGGTCGTCCTGACCTGTTTGATTGCCGCCCGCGAAATACGGGCGCCATTGTGCGAAATGGCTGGTATTTCGCGGGCCCGCATTGACTTGCGCCAATGGCGGCACATCCCTGTGCCGCGCTATTAACCCGACAATCCTAGTTGCCGGGTTAATAGTTCCGGCCTTGCGCTTGTCAGCATAAAGATTCATGTCCGATACTTATCACCATGGACACCACTTCATCGCTGACCAATCATTTTCTCATCGCCACCCCGGCGCTGGCGGATCCCAATTTCCGCCGCACCGTGACGTACATCTGCGAACACACCGAGAACGGCGCCATGGGGCTGGTCATCAACCGTCCCCTGGATCTCACCCTGGGAGAGGTGCTGGGCCATCTGGACGTCCCGACGCCCAATCCCCAGATTGCCGGCCGCACGGTGTTTCTGGGCGGGCCGGTGGAAACGGGGCGGGGATTTGTGCTTCATTCCCTTGACCGGGTGTGGGAGGGCATGCAACAAATCTCGCCGGCGCTGGCGGTGACCACCACCAAAGATGTACTGGAAGCCATCGCTGACGGCCAGGGGCCGCGACAGTCCCTGGTGGCCCTGGGTTATGCCGGCTGGGGTGCGGGCCAGCTGGAAGCCGAGCTGGCGGAAAATGCCTGGCTGTGCGGTCCCGCCGATGAAAAAATCATTTTCGAAACCCCCTGCGGCCAGCGCTGGGAAGCCGCCGCCGCCCTCATGGGCGTCACCATCGCCCAGTTTCCGGACCAGGTCGGCCACGCGTGAACGACGGCCCGCGCACAGTGCTGGGTTTCGACTTTGGCCGCAAACGCATCGGCGTCGCCGTGGGCCAAACCCTCACCGGCACTGCCAGCCCCCTGGATACCCTGCGGGCCGACCAGGGCCGGCCCGACTGGCCCGCCATTGACCGCTTGCTGGACACCTGGCGGCCCGATGCCCTGGTGGTGGGCTCACCCTGCAATATGGACGGCACGGCCCATGCCCTCACCCACGCTGCCGGCCGCTTCGCCCGGCAACTGCGCGGCCGCTACGGCCTGGCGGTGCATCTGGTGGACGAGCGCCTGTCGTCGCTGGCAGCGGCAGAGCGGCTCAACAAGACCGGGCGCCGGCGGCCCCGCAAAGGCGCCAAGGAACAATTGGACCAAGTGGCGGCGCAGATCATCGTGGAAACCTGGCTCGGTCAGCGCAGCGGTGCCGCAGTGCCTCCAGCCACAGTGCCTTAAACAAACCATGGTGCGCAATGCGCCCCCTCCATTTAAAATGCACCCATGACTGCCACACCGGACGTTCCTGCTCTGCTCAACACCATGGCCGACGCGCTGCGCCAACGGCTGCTCCGGCAGGGCATCGCCAACCCCATGCTGGTGGGCATCCATACCGGCGGTGTGTGGGTGGCGCGGCATCCGCACCAGGCCCTGAACGTGGCCGAACCCCTGGGGGAGCTGGACATCTCCTTTTACCGCGACGATTTCACCCGCGTGGGCCTCAATCCCGCGGTGCGGCCGTCCACGCTGCCGGTGGCGGTGGACGAGCGGCACATCGTGCTGGTGGACGATGTGCTCTACACCGGCCGCACCGTCCGCGCCGCCCTCAACGAGATCTTCGACTGGGGCCGGCCCGCCTCGGTCATCCTCGCGGTGCTGGTGGACCGCAGCGGCCGCGAGCTGCCCATCCAGGCCGATGTGGTGGGCACGCACCTGCCCCTGTCTGAACACGAGCACGTCAAGCTCACCGGCCCCGAGCCGCTGCGCCTGGTGGTCAAACAGACCGTGTAAGGGGCATGTTCGCGCGCAACATCCAACTGGACGAACACGGCCGCCTGCGCCACTTCCTCAGCATCGAAGGCTTCAAGCGCCCCGTCCTGATGGATATCCTGGACATGGCGGAATCCTTCGCCGGGGTCACCGAACAGGAAGTGAAAAAAGTGCCGCTGCTGCGCGGCAAGACCATCGTCAATCTGTTTTTCGAGGCCAGCACCCGCACCCGCACCACCTTTGAACTGGCGGCCAAACGCTTGTCCGCCGACGTGCTCAATTTAAATATTTCCGCCTCTGCCACCGCCAAGGGCGAAACCTTGCTGGACACCCTGCGCAACCTGGAGGCCATGCATGTGGACATGTTCGTGGTACGCCACGCCGACAGCGGCGCCGCCCATTTCATCGCCGAGCACGCCGCACCCCATATCCGCGTGGTCAATGCCGGCGACGGCCGCCACGCTCACCCCACCCAGGCCATGCTGGACATGTTCACCATCCGCCGCCGCAAGGGCGAATTCGCCCCCCTTATCGTGGCCATCGTCGGCGATATATTGCATTCCCGCGTGGCCCGCTCCCAGATTCACGCCTTGACCACCCTGGGCGTCAGCGAGGTGCGGGTGATCGCGCCGCGCACCCTGCTGCCCGGCGACGTAAGCTCCCTGGGGGTGCACGTCTGCCACGATCTCAAGGCGGGCTTGCGGGACGTGGATGTGGTCATCGCCCTGCGCCTGCAACACGAACGCATGCAGGGAGCGCTGCTGCCCAGCGAACACGAGTACTACCAGCTCTACGGCCTCACCGAGGAAAAGCTGGCGGCCGCCAAAGCGGACGCCATCGTCATGCATCCCGGCCCCATCAACCGGGGCGTGGAAATGGCCTCCAGCGTGGCCGACGGCGCCCGCTCGGTGATCCTGGAACAAGTGAGCCACGGCATCGCCGTGCGCATGGCGGTGATGGCCATGGCCATGGGCAGCCGTTATGGCAAGGGCAAAAGCTGACAAGACAATGCCACAGACCACCATGCACATCGCGATCCGAAACGGCCGGGTGATCGACCCTGCCAGCGGGCGGGACCGGGTGGGCGATGTGTTCATCGCCGAGGGCCGCATCGCCGCCCTGGACCACGCCCCCGACGGCTTCCGGGCCGAGCGCGAGCTGAACGCCACAGGCTGGGTGGTGGGACCCGGTCTGGTGGATCTGCGGGCCCATTTGCGCGAACCGGGGGAAGAGCACAAAGGCACCATCGCCAGTGAGACCCGGGCCGCGGCCGCAGGGGGGATCACCACCGTGGTCTGCCCGCCGGACACGGTCCCGCCGGTCGACACCCCGGCGGTGGCCACCCTCATCCACGACCGCGCCCTGGCTGCCGGCCACGCCCGCGTACTCACCGTCGGCGCCCTCACCCAGAAACTGGCGGGCAGCCACATCACTGAAATGGGCGCCCTGCAACAGGCCGGCTGCGTCGGCGTGGGCAACGCCCGGCGGCCGCTGGCCAATCCCCTGGTGCTGCGGCGCGCCATGGAATACGCCGCCACCTTCGGTCTCACCGTATTCGTCCATCCCGAGGATCCCCATCTGGCCAACCAGGGCTGCGCCCACGAGGGCCGGGTCAGCGCCCGCCTGGGCCTCCCGGGCATCCCCGAGGCGGCGGAAACGGCGGCGGTGGCCACCTGCCTGGCCCTGATTCCCCAAACCGGCGCCCGGGTGCATTTTTGCGGTCTGTCCACCCAGCGGGCGGTGCGCATGGTGGCCCGTGCCCGTTTCGACGGGGTGGCGGTGAGCGCTGATGTCAGCGCCCACCACCTCCACCTGACGGAAATGGATATCGGTTTTTTCAACAGCCAATGCCATGTGCAACCCCCGCTGCGCCACCCGCGCGACCGCGACGGCCTGCGGGCCGGCCTGGCAGAAGGCGTGATCGACGCCATCTGTTCCGATCATCTGCCCCACGAACCCGACGCCAAGCTGGGGCCCTTTCCCGCCACCGCGCCCGGCATTTCCGCCCTGGAGACCTTGCTGCCCCTGGGCCTCAGACTGGTCAGGGACGGGCTGGTGGACCTGCCCACGGTGCTGCACCGGCTGTCCACCGGGCCGGCCCGGCTGCTGGGCATCGACGCCGGCCATCTGCAGGTGGGCGCGGCCGCCGACCTGTGCCTGTTCGACCCGGAGCGGGAGTGGACCCTGTCCCCCGCCACCCTGCTCAGCCGCGGCCACAACAGCCCCTTTTCGGGCTGGCAGTTCCGCGGCCAGGTGATGGCCACCCTCCTGAACGGCCGCGTGGTCTATGAAAGACCGCGGTGAACCGCCCGCCAGCGCGCCTGCCGCCGAATCGCCGGTCCAGATTGCCGGGCTGGACCACTGGGTGCTCACCGTGCGTGACATCGAGGCCAGCTGCGCCTTCTATCACACTGTGCTGGGTTTCGAGATCCGGCGTTTCGGCGACCAGCGCACCGCCTTGCACTTCGGCAATCAGAAAATCAACCTGCACCAGGCCGGCGCGGAGTTCGAGCCCAAAGCCGCCCGCCCCACCCCCGGCGCGGCTGATATGTGCTTCGTCAGCCTCACCCCCCTCGACCAGGTGGCCGCGCATTTGCTGTGCCGCCACATACCCATCGAAGCCGGTCCGGTGCGCCGCACGGGTGCGTTGGGGCCGGTCACGTCCCTGTATTTTCGCGACCCGGACGGCAATCTGCTGGAGCTGTGCCATTATGACGAGACCCGCCCCGGCCTCAGCGCAGCACCGCGGGCCAGCGGCCATGGGCCGAACACCACACCCGCCGTCAAAGTCCAGGCGCCGCGGTGCTATGATTGCACGGAAACCATGCCCCCCTGACCACGGCCCCGTCGCCAACAACACGGAAGCTCCAGCCCCCATGCGCCCCTCCGCCCCACCCCCACCCACCCGTATCCGCGACTGGAAAGCCATCCGCACGCTGCTGCCCTTTGTGTGGGAGTACAAGGGCCGGGTGAGCCTGGCCCTGGGTTGTCTGATTCTGGCCAAGGTGGCCAATGTGTCGGTGCCGGTGATGCTCAAGGGCATCGTTGACCATCTGGATCCCAGCCAACACCCGGCGGTCGCCCTGCCGGTGGCGTTTTTGCTGGGCTACGGCCTGGTGCGGCTGAGCAGCGCCTTCTTCGGCGAGCTGCGCGACGCCCTGTTCGCCAAGGTCACCCAGCGGGCCATCCGCCGCATCGCCTTGAAAGTCTTCCGCCATCTGCACAATCTGTCGCTGCGCTTTCATCTTGAGCGGCAGACCGGCGGGGTGTCGCGGGACATTGAGCGTGGCGCGCGGGGCATCAGTTTTCTGATGACCTTCATGGTGTTCAACGTGGTACCCACCCTGCTGGAAGTGGTCCTGGTGGCGGTGATTCTTCTGGTGCTCTACGACGCCGCCTTCGCCGCCATCACTTTTTTCACCATCGTGGTTTACATCGCCTTCACCCTGCTGGTGACGGAATGGCGCTTGAAATTCCGCCGCCAGATGAACGAACTGGACTCCAGGGCCAACACCCGCGCCATTGACAGCCTGCTCAATTTCGAAACGGTGAAATATTTCGGCAACGAAGACTTCGAAGCGCGCCGCTACGACGAAAACCTGCAAAGCTGGGAACAGGCGGCCATCCGCAATCAGACCTCATTGTCGGCCCTGAACTTCGGCCAGGGTGCCATCGTCGCCCTGGGCGCCACCTGGCTGCTGTGGCTGGCGGCCGATGGCGTGGTGGCGCAAACACTGACCCTGGGCGATCTGGTGATGATCAACGCCTATTTGCTGCAGCTGTTCATTCCCATGAACTTCCTCGGTTTCGTCTACCGCGAGATCAAACACTCCCTGGCAGACATGGAAAAGATGTTCGGCCTGCTGTCCCAGGAGCCCGATGTAAAAGACCGCCCAGGGGCGGCACCACTCCGGGTGGGCGACGGCGGCATCCGCTTCGAACACGTGGATTTCAGCTACGACCCGCGGCGCCCCATCCTCAAGGACGTGAGTTTTGAGGTGCCCGCCGGCAAGAAAGTCGCTGTGGTGGGCCACTCCGGCAGTGGCAAGTCCACCCTGGTGCGCTTGTTGTTCCGCTTCTACGAGGTGGACGGCGGCCGCATCCTGGTCAACGGCCAGGACATCCGCGAGGTTGCGCAAGACAGCCTGCGCGCCGCCATCGGCATCGTGCCCCAGGACACTGTGCTGTTCAACGACACCATCTACTACAACATCGCCTACGCCAGGCCCGAGGCCAGCCGCGAAGAAGTCATCCGGGCCGCCCGCATGGCCCATATCCACGACTTTGTCGCCGCCCTGCCGGAAGGCTACGACACGCTGGTGGGCGAGCGCGGCCTGAAACTCTCCGGCGGCGAAAAACAGCGCATCGCCATCGCCCGCGTGGTATTGAAAAACCCGAAAATCCTGGTGTTCGATGAAGCCACCTCGGCGCTGGATTCCGAATCGGAACAAGCCATCCTCAAAGAGCTGGCCGCCATCGCCGCCCATCACACCACCTTGGCCATCGCTCACCGCCTGTCCACCATCGTCGATGCCGACGAAATTCTGGTGCTGGACCAGGGCCGGGTCATCGAACGGGGCACCCACCGCGCCCTGCTCAGCGCCCGGGGCGCCTATGCCACCATGTGGACCTTGCAGCAGCAAGAGCGGCGCAGATTGGAAGAAGAGGGCGAATGAAGCTTTACTACTGACCCCATTTGCCTGGTGCCAATGGCGGCACATCCCCGTGCCGCTGCATCAGCCCGACCCGCACCCCGGATTCAAAAACTGGTACGATGCTTTCAGCCAGCGAGCCACCATAGCGGCCACGCGACCCGAGTGAATCCCATGACACCTTCTTCTCCCCCACCTCCCGCCGGCGCCCCCCTGAAGCTCAAGCGCGTGGCCATCGACACCTACCGGGAAAACGTCGCCTATTTGCACCGCGACTGCGCCGTGTACCGGGCGGAGGGCTTTCAGGCCCTGTCGAAAATCGAAGTCAGCCACAACGGCCGGCGCATCTTCGCCGTGTTGAACGTGGTGGACGACGCCGCCCTCGTCACCCCTGAGGAATTGGGCCTGTCGGAGCAGGCCTTCGACCAGCTCGGCCTGCAAACCGGCGCCGCAGTACGGGTGGACCACGCCGAACCGCCCCGCTCCATGGATGCGGTGCGCCGCAAGATTCTGGGGGAACGGCTGAAACTGGAGGACTTCCGCCGCATTTGTTTTGAAGTGGCGAACAAGCGCTATTCGAAAATGGAGCTGGCGGCCTTCCTGGTGGCCGCCGGGGAAAACGGCCTGGACCGGGAGGAAGTGCTGTTTCTCACCCGCGCCATGCTGGAATCCGGCGAGCGGCTGGACTGGCAGGAAGCCCTGGTGGCCGACAAGCACTGCATCGGCGGCATCCCCGGCAACCGCACCTCCATGCTGGTGGTCCCCATCGTCGCTGCCCACGGCATGCTGATTCCCAAAACCTCCAGCCGGGCCATCACCTCCCCCGCGGGCACGGCGGACACCATGGAGGTGCTGGCGGAGGTCAACCTCGCTCCGGAGCGCCTGCTGGACATTGTCCACCGCCAGCGCGGCTGTCTGGCCTGGGGCGGCACGGCGCACCTGGCGCCGGTGGACGACATGCTCATTTCCGTGGAACGGCCCCTGGGCATCGACGCCCCAGGCCAGATGGTGGCCTCCATCCTGTCCAAAAAGCTGGCCGCCGGCGCCACCCATCTGCTGCTCGACATTCCTGTGGGCCCCTCCGCCAAGGTGCGCCACATGCGCGATGCCCTGGGGCTGCGCAAGCTGTTTGAATACGTGGGTGACCGCCTGAATCTGCATCTGGAGGTGGTGATCACCGACGGCCGCCAGCCCATAGGACGCGGCATCGGCCCGGTGCTGGAAGCGCGGGACGTGATGCAGGTGTTGGAGAACGACCCCGCCGCGCCGGCGGATCTGCGTCAAAAAGCACTGCGCCTGGCGGGGCGGGTAATCGAATTCGACCCCGATGTACGCGGCGGCCAGGGCTACGGCATCGCCCGCGACATTCTGGAATCCGGCCGCGCCCTGGCCAAAATGAACGCCCTGATCGACGCCCAGGGCCGCCGCAGCGAGCGCCCCCCGCCAGGCCGCCTCAGCTACGACATCCAGGCCGACCGTGACGGTGTGGTCACCGCCATCGACAATCTGCTGCTGGCCCGCATCGCCCGCATGGCCGGCGCCCCCATGGACAAGGGCGCCGGGGTGGACTTGCTCAAAAAACTGGGCGAGCCGGTGGTCCGGGGTGAGGTGCTGTACCGGGTACATGCCGAGTTCCCGGCGGATTTTCATTTCGCCAGGGCGCTGAACAACGAACGGGGCAGCGGTTACCGTATCGGTGATGCCGGTGAGGTGCCCACCCTGTTCGTGGAATTTTGACCGCCCCCCTTGGGAGCGGCGCCATTGTGGCGACCCGGTTTCACGGTACTATTGGATTTTGGTCATCCCCCGACGAAATGGAAGTGAAGGATGCGTGACGAGAGTTTGATTCTGAGTTTTCCCGATTACCTCTCCCCCGCCCAGCGCCTGGCTGACGCCCTGGACAGGCCGTGCGCGACGGTGAGCCTGCACCGCTTCCCCGACGGGGAAAGCAAACTGCGCCTGCCGGCTGAACTCCCTCCCCATGTCGTGCTCTGCCGCACCCTGGACTGGCCCAACGACAAGCTGGTCGAACTCATGCTCTGCGCCCGCGCCGCCCGCGCCGCGGGGGTCAAGCACCTGACCCTGGTGGCGCCCTATCTGTGCTACATGCGCCAGGACGCCGCATTTCATCCCGGCGAGATTGTCAGCCAACGTATCGTCGGCGAATTTCTCGCCGGGCTGTTCGACACCGTGATTACCGTGGACCCTCATCTGCACCGCGTCCATCATTTGCACGAGGCGGTGCCCGCCCGCCGCACCGTCTCCCTGAGCGCCGGGGGCCTGCTGGCAGAGTTTTTGCGCGAGCGGCTGGAACGCCCCCTGTTAGTGGGGCCGGACAGGGAATCGCGCCAATGGGTGGCCCACATCGCCAAAGAAGGCGGCTTTGACTGGATCATCGCCCACAAGAACCGCCTGTCGGACCGCGCTGTGGAAATCACCCTGCCGGATGAGTCGGTTCAGGGCCGCACCGTGGTCATCGTGGACGATGTCGCCAGCACCGGCCGCACCGTGGCCACCGCCGCGACCGTGGTAAAGGACCGGGGGGCCGCCGCCATTCACTGCGCCGTCACCCATGCCCTGTTCGTGGACGATGCCCAGGAACAGCTGCGCGCGGCGGGGGTCGAAGAAATCTGGAGCAGCACCAGTTTGCTGCACCCCACCAACGCGGTGGACTTGACCGATCTGCTGGCCAGCGCAGTGTTGAGCGACTGACCCCGAAACGGTCCGCCCCCCAAGCACAAACCCATTCAGCATGCCTTTTTCCCCGCTGCAACTGCTGGCCTTTATCTTTCTGCTGGGCCTGCTGCTGGCTTTCATTCAGGTGGGTATTCTCACCGTCGCCTTTGAAAAGCTGGGCCTGTCACCACAGTCCACCTTTGTTCTGCTGCTGGCCTCCCTGCTGGGCAGCGGCATCAACCTGCCCATCACCACCATCCGCGCCGAACGGCCCGATCTCAGCCAGTGGCCGGACGCCCTGCGGGACATGCTCGAACAAAGCCTCAGACGCTTCCACGGCCAGACACTGATCGCCATCAACGTGGGCGGCGGTTTGATCCCCATCCTGTTTTCCTACTACCTCCTCAGCCACCACCCCCTGGGCGCGGGGCCGGTGATCCTGGCCATCGCCGTGGTGGCCCTGGTGGCCTACCTGGCCAGCCGGCCGGTACCCGGACTGGGCATCGGCATGCCCGTTTTCGTCGCCCCCATCGCCGCCGCCCTCACCGCCGTGGCCATCAGCCCCGAGCACAGCGCGCCCCTGGCCTACATTTGCGGCACCCTGGGGGTCCTGATCGGGGCGGATCTGCTGCGCCTGAAAGACATCCGCCGCATGGGCGCCCCCATTGCCTCCATCGGCGGTGCCGGCACCTTCGACGGCATCTTCATCACCGGCATCGTCGCGGTACTGCTGGCCTGAGGGCCGCCCCCGGCCGACAACCCGGGAGAGCGCTATACTGAACAGGCAGGGAGGCGCCACATGACAGACCATCCGGACATGCTGCACGCACTCAACGACAATATTCCCCTGTCCGAAAAACTCACCGCCATTCACCACGCACTCAGCACCACCTGTCCTGCCGTTGCCCGCATCGCGGTGGCCGTTTACGATCCCAAAACCGACCTCATAAAAACCTTCATTCATTCCAGCGGCGGTGAAAACCCCCTGTCCAACTATCAGGCACGGCTCAGCGACACCCCCCGGTTGGCAGCCATTTATGCCAGCGGCCGGGCCCAGGTGGTCAACGACGTGCCCAACACCTACCGCAACAGCACCCAACACGGCCGGAAACTCCGCCGCCAGGGCTACGGCTCCAGCTACACCCTGCCCACTTACACCCAGGGCAGTTTTTTCGGCTTCGTTTTTTTCAACGCCTACGACACCCAGGCCTTCACCCCGGACCACCTCGCCACACTGAACCTGTACGGCCATCTGGTGGCGCGCACGGTGATCGCCGAACTCACCCTCATCCACACCATGCTGGCCGCCGTGAAAACCGCCCGTGAAATGACCAAATTCCGCGATGAGGAAACCGGCGCCCACCTGGACCGCATGGCGCGCTACGCCCGCCTCATCGCCAAGACGATCGCCCCCCGCCACGGCTTCGACGATGAATACATCGAACGGCTGTTCCTGTTCGCCCCGCTGCACGATCTGGGCAAAATCGGCACCCCTGACCACATTCTGCTCAAAAAAGGCGCCCTGGACGAAAGCGAATTCGAAGTTATGAAACAACACGCCAGCAAGGGCCGCGCCATGGTGGACCGCATGCTGGCGGAATTTAATTTAAGCGGCCTGCCCTACGTGGACGTGCTGCGCAACATCACCGAGCACCACCACGAAAAGCTGGACGGCAGCGGCTATCCCGGCCGCCTCAAAGACGAGGCCATCCCCATTGAAGCCCGCATCGTCGCCGTGGCCGACATCTTCGACGCCCTCACCAGCCGCCGCCCCTACAAACCCGCCTGGCCCGTGGACCAGGCCTTTGCCACCCTGCGCACCCTGGCGGGCGACAAGCTGGACCGGGAGTGTGTGGATGCCTTGATTGACAACCGGGACGAGGTGGCGCGCATCTATAAACGCTTTGCCGGAGAAGCATCGCGGCCGGGGGCCGCACCCGCAGGACACCCGCAACCGTAGGCCGCGCGACCAGGAGACCGTTGTGCCCAGGACGACAGGCGGGACAGGGCATCTGCCTAACCCGCCTCCCGCCGCCCGGCGCTGTCTTCCACATGATCCATGCTGAAGGGCACTTCCTGGGGCACGTCCACCACCAGGCGCTTGCCCAGCAGCTCGCCCATGCGATAGGGCGGCAAGCCCCCGCCGGGGGACTTCACCACCAGATCTTCCCGCCGCAGCACCTCACCGGCTTTGAGATGGCGGGCGGCATAGAGGCTTTTGCCCATTTTCCTGCGGGCGTCTTTTTCAAAATCCGCCAGCTCTTTTTTACCGTCCCCCAAGGACACGTCAATGCGGCGCAGATCGCGGACCATTTTGTGGAGCCCGGTGGGCTCCAGCGAAAACTTGTGGTCAGTGCCTTTCCAGGAACGGTTGAGGGTGAAGTGTTTTTCCACCACCGTGGCACCCAGCAGGTAGGCCACGGAGGGCGCCAGAATGCCGTAGTCATGGCCGGAGTAACCGATGACCGCTTTGGGAAATTGAAGTGCCAGGGTTTTGATAGCGGCCAGATTCAGGTTTTCATATTCGGTGGGATAGCCGGCGGTGCAGTGCAGCATACACAGTTGTTCGTTGTGTGGAATGACGGCCTGGTAGGCCAGCTCGATTTCATGCAACTCCGCCGCGCCGGTGGAGACGAACATGGGTTTGCCCAACTTGGCAACGTATTCCAGCAGCGGGGTGTTGGTGATGTCCGCTGAGGCAATTTTGTAGGCGTCCACCCCCACTTCTGCGAGAAAATCCACGCTGGGAAAATCAAAGGGGGTGACAATAAAATCAACGTCGTTTTCGCGGGCGCAGGCTTTCAGCTCCAGGTATTGATCCCAGTCGAATTCCAGATAATCCCGGTGCGCGCCGTAGGTGGGACCGTAGCTGTTTTCGTTGTCATAGGGCTTGTTGTACATGGCCCGGGTGAACAGGGTTTTGTTGTCGCGCTTTTGAAACTTCACCGCGTCCACACCCATGCCGGCCGCCACCCGGATCATCTTGAGCGCGGTTTTCATGTCGCCCTGATGATTGTTGCCGATCTCGGCGATGATGTAGCAGGCGCCATCCCGGGCGATGCGTTTTTGGCCAATGTAAAACTCGTTCATGGTCATCCTCTCAGCTTCGAAACTGCCGGAATCGGCATGAAACTCTCCCTGCCGGTTTGTTTCCCGCACAGGCGGGGGCGGTGCCCGCCTCAGGTTTTTTGTTACAGGTAGTTGAACAAAGACAGGCTCTGCACCCGCACGAAAGACTGCTGCGCGGCCTGCAGGGCCACCATTTGCTGGTTGAACAGACTGATGGCCTGGGGATAGTCCAGGTCCTGCACATCGGCCAGGGCGCTTTCCGTCAACAAAACGAAATCATCGTTGCTGTTTTTCTGTTGCTCCAGGGCCTGCAGACGCGAGCCCAGGCTGGCGCGCTGGTTGGTGAAGTTGTTGAAGGCCTGCCCGGCGTCCACCAGAAATTTGTTGATATCGTTGGCGAGCGCGGCCTGGCTGGCGGGATCGTTCACGCTTTTGTTCAACGCCGTGGCCAGACGGTCCAGGGTGGTGAAGATATCCTGCTTGGCGCTGGGGGCGATCTCAAAACTGTCGCCGGCCGCCGGCGCGCCGCTCACAGAGGTCTGGATGCCGTTGAAGGCGATGGCGGCCTCGCTTTGGTAAGTGCCGCTGGTGACCAGGTTGGCGCTGCTGTCGCGCACTTCGTAGGTCGTGGCCGTGACGAAGGTCAGCGTATAGGTGTCCGGCACCCAGGCGGCGGGATCGGTGACCGTGCCGGGATCGATCACCCCGGTGCCGGTGTTGGCGGTGTTCTGGGTAATGGAAAAAGTGCCGTTGCCGGTGGCAATGTTTTGAAACACCTGCCGGCCCGATTCGCTCACGGCCATCTTGCGCGCCGGCCCGACCTGGACGAAGCGCTGGCCATCGTCGCCGCCGTAACTGAAACCGGTGGCGGTGCGGGTAAACGATTGTTGGTCCACCTTGAAACCGGAAAACACGTAATCGCCATTGGCATCGCGGACATTGGCCAGGTCCAGCAGTTCATCCACGCGCTCGCTGATTTCAGAGGCAATGCCCTGCCTGGCCTGGTCGTCGAGCAAACCGCTGTTGGCTTGCAGGGCCAGCTCACGGGTGCGCTGCAGCAAATCGGTGACGCTGCCGAGCACGCCTTCCTGTTGCTCCAGGCTGACGCGGGCCGCTTCGATGTTTTTCTGATAGCGCTTGGTGCCGGCGATGCTGCTCTGCAAATCGAGGATCTGCACCGCGCCGGTGGGGTCATCGCTGGGCACCACGATGCGGCGGCCGGAACCCAGCTGCTTTTGCGACTGCGCCACCTGCGCCTGTTGCAGAACTATGCCATCCAGGGCGTTTTTGTGAATTTGTCTGGTGGATATTCTCATGACTACCTTCTTACGGCGTCGAGGATGATCTGAAACATGTCGGCCGACACCGAGACCACTTGGGCGGCGGCCTGATAGGCTTGCTGGAACTGCAGCAGATTGGCCGCTTCTTCATCGAGGTTCACCCCCGACACTGCATCGCGGGCAGCCCGGGCCTGGTCCATCAGAGCCCGGCCCGCGTCGCGGCTCAAGGCGGCAGAACGGGTCTGGCTGCCGACGTCGGCGATGAGCTGGCCATAGGCTTCCTGGTAAGTGGCGCTTTCCTGGTCCAGCAGGCGGGTGTCCTGCAAATCGGCCAGTTTGAGGGCATTGCGGTTGTCGCCAATGCCACCGGTGTTGGCCTCGATAACAAAGCTGTCACCGCTGGCAGGGACACCGGTGAGGGAGAAGGTCCAGCCGTTGTAACTGATGGGCGCGCCCGCGGTATAGCTCAGGCCCGTCACCGGGCTGCCGGTGGTGGCGCCGCTCACGTCGAAGGTGGTGGCGCTGGTGAAGGTGATGGTGACGGTGTCAAGCAGATTGGGATCGGGCGGGCTCACGCTGGCGGCGCCGATGCCCGCCCCGCCGGTGTTGGCGCTGTCAGCGCTGGTCACGCCCCGGTCCACGTAGAATTTGTCCCCCGCTGCCGGCGCGCCGCTGCCGTCGCTCACTTGCACGGTGAGGCCGTTGTAGCGGATATTGGCACCAGAGGTGTAGGTCTGATTGGCGGCCAGCGTGGCGCCGGTGGTTTCATCCACCACCTTGTAAGCTGTCGGACTGGTAAACTCGATGCGCAACCGGTTATCGGGGCTGTTCACCGACAGCCCGCCGGCCACGGCGCTACCGGTGTTGGCGAGCGGCGTGTTCACCCTCACCGGCGCCGCGGCGGCGATTTTGCTCACGTCAGTGAGCGCCACGGCAATATCCCGCGCGGCGCTGAAACCGGGCCGCACCAGAAAAGTGTCGCCGGTGCTGGCACCCGCCGTGAGGGTAAGCCGCATGCCGTCGATCTCATCGCTGGTATAGGGACTCGCACCGCCGGTGTTGATAGCAAAGCTGGTATTGTCGCTGAGGCGGGTGAGGGTGTAGGCATTGCTGCCGTTGTAGGTCAGCTGATAGTCGCTGATCTCCACATCGGCCACGTTGACGATGACGGCGCTCACCGCGCCGCTGCCGGCGTTGGTGCTGTTGCTGAGCACATCGGGCGTGGCGGTGGTAAACATCTTGCCGCCCAGATCACCATTGAAATCCATGCCCAGCTGGTGCTGGGTGTTGAGGGTGTCGGCCATGGAAAGGGCCACCCGGCCCAGGGCGTTTTGCACAGGATCGAGGACCTGGTCGCGGAAATTGAGCAAGCCCCCCAGCGAGCCGCCGGTAACCTGGGAGGAAATCTCCGCCGTGGCGCTGCCGGTGGAATATCCCACCTCGAAGCGGGTGGGATCGAAACGGTTTCTGACTGCCGAGAGGCTTTGCGCCTGGGGCCCCACCACCAGCGCCTGGCCGGTGCCGATAAATACATTGGTGGAACCGTCGTTCTGCGCCACAGTGGTCACAGACACCAGCTCCGCCAGTTGATCCAGGGCGCGGTCCCGCTGATCCAGCAGATCGTTGGGCGCGCCGCCGGCCGTGCCCACCGCCAGGCTGATGCGGCGGTTCAGATCGGCAATGCTGCCGGCCAGGCCATTGATGTCCTCGATGCTGTTTTGCACGATGGCATTGCTTTGCGAACGCAGCTCCGCCACCCGCTCATCAAGATAATGAAAGCGGTCGGTCAACGACTGGGCCTCGCTCAGCATCACCTGGCGCGCGGACAAGGAAGCCGGGTCATTGGCCACCTCGTGCACGGCATCGAAAAAGGTGACCACGCCCTTGTCCAGACCGGTGTCGGGGCTGGCCAGCAGGTCATCGACGCGGGTGATCAGATCGTGGTATTCATTGAGGCTGTTGAAGGTCGAGGTGTTGACGCGGGACTGTTCAACCACAAACTCGTCATAAACCCGGTCTATGGAACGCACGTCCACACCAGTGCCGAGGAAGCTCCCGCCCCGCACCTCCGGTGGGCGCGATTCGAACTCCACCCGTTGCCGGCTGTAACCTTCGGTGTTGACGTTGCTGATGTTCTGGGAGGTGGTGGAAAGGGCCTGCCGGGTGGCCAGCAAACCCGATAAACCTATGCCCAGCATGCCGCTTGTTGCCATGATAAAACCGACTGCGTTGCAAAGTCAGGGTATGAAATGGAGCAGGCCGACCGCCATCTTCCCCCCGCCCGTCCGTGGAATACCCTTGTTCATCCTGTCGGCGGGGCAGCGGGTTTCTTGAGACCGCCCAGGGCCGCCTTGATGTCCTCATGATCCATCAGGCCCTGAATTTTCTCGGCATAGCGGGGATCCGTGGCATAGCCGGCCGACTGCAAGGCCTCAAAGAAGCGCCCGGGATCACCTGCCTGTGACAAAGCCCGCTGATAACGGGGATTGTCACGCAGAAAGTTCACATAGTCGGCAAAGCTCTCAGCGTAAGAATCATAGGAGCGAAACACCGCCGCAAGCCGCTGCGCCTTGCCGCCCCGGTATTCGGTGGTCACCCGCGTTACCGTGTCACCGTCCCACCGGGCATCCGCTTTGATGCCGAACAGGTTGTGGCTGGAGCGGCCGTCGGGATGGGTCATCACCGCCGCGCCCCAACCACTTTCCAAGGCGGCCTGGGCCACCAGCGCCCGGGCTGGCACACCCAACTCCCCTGCCGCGGCGCGGGCATGGGGCCAGACCGCCTTCACGAAAGCCTGCGCGGCCGGCCCCGGCCCTGAATCGGTGTCCACGCCCGCGGGGCTGCGGGACAGCGCCAGCAAACCGGGCCGCTGTGGCAAAGTTCCACGGCGCAGCTGCTCCACCATCATATCCGCCAGACCCAACTCGCCCCGGCCGGCCATGACCAGGGCTATCTGTTTGTCGAACAGGTCGCGGTACAGCCTGCCTGCGTCCCCCAGCAAACTGTCCTGCACCGGCGCGGCCTCGCGCATGCTTTTCAGCATGGACTGAATGAACAGCGCTTCGAATTGCTCGCCTGCCTTGCGCAAGGCCGCCTCGTTGTTTCCATCCTGCTGTGCCAAGACGGACAGGCCGTTGATGTCGGTGTAGAGCGCGGGATTGGGTATGGAGGTACTCATGGTCTTTGTCCGGACTTCCGTTGCACATCACCCGGGCGATACGGCCTGTTCCGGGGCATGGTCACAAGCGGGGCCTTCAAATCACGATCAACTGCGCCCGCAGCGCCCCCGCTTCCCGCAGCGCTTCCAGGATGGCGACCAGGTCGCCCGGCGCGGCGCCCACCTGGTTCACGGCCCGGACGATCTCATCCAGACTCACACCGGGCTGGAACAAAAACATGCGGCTGTCTTCCTGGCTGACTTCCACCTGGCTGTCGGGCACGACCACTGTGCGCCCGCCGGAGAACGGCGCCGGCTGGCTGACGCCCGCCCGTTCTTTGATGGTTACGGTCAAACTGCCGTGAGCCACGGCCGCGGCGCTCACCCGGACATGCCGGCCGATCACCACCGTGCCCGTGCGGGCGTTGATGATGACCCGCGCCGCCGCCTCCCCCGGCTCCAGGGTGAGATTCTCCAACACGGACACATAAGCCACCCGTTGGGACACATCGCGGGGGGCGTGCACCCGCACCGAGGCACCGTCCACCGCCTGGGCGGTACCCATGCCCATGGCGTCGTTGATGGCGTCCACCACGCGCTTGACGGTGGTGAAATCCGGCCGGTGCAGATTGATGGTGACAAAATCTTCGCCGCCCAACACCGTCGGCGCGGGCCGTTCCACCGTGGCGCCATTGGGAATCCGGCCGGAGCTGGGCACATTGACGGTGATCTTGGAACCGTCGCTGCCCTGGCCGCCGAAACCGCCCACCACCAGATTGCCCTGGGCCACGGCGTACACGCGGCCGTCGGCGCCTTTGAGCGGGGTCATCAGCAAGGTGCCGCCGCGCAGGCTCTTGGCATTGGCCAGGGATGCCACGGTGATGTCGATGGTTTGCCCCGGTTTGGCGAAGGCCGGCAGCTCAGCCTGCACCGACACCGCTGCCACATTTTTGAGCTGCGGCTTCACCCCGGAAGGCAGGACGATGCCAAACCGGGCCAGCATGTTTTTAAAGCTTTGCACAGTAAACGGCGCCTGGGTGGTCTGATCACCGCTGCCGTCCAGCCCCACCACCAGGCCGTAGCCCACCAGCGGATTGCTGCGCACGCCGGCGATGGTGGCCAGATCTTTGATGCGCTCCGCCTGCGCCGGTGTCTGCGGCAGACTCATCACGGCCGCCAGCACCACAGTCCCCAGCGCCCTGCCGTTCCCCGCGTTCAAAACGGCCACCACTTGCTGTTAAAGAAACGGCCCAACCAGCCGCGGGCGTTGGCGCTGGCCACGGCGCCTTCACCGGTGTAGACGATCCGGGCATCGGCCACCAGGGTGGAGATCACGGTGTTGTCGGCGCGCACATCGGTGGGCCGGACGATGCCGGAGAACTGCAGATATTCGTCGCCTTGATTGATCCGGACGCGTTTTTGTCCGCGCACGAACAAATTGCCGTTGGGCAGGACATCAGCAACGGTGACGGTGATACGGCCTTCCAGGGAGTTGCTTTGGGCCGCGTCCCCTGCGCCGGAGAACGTGTTGCTGCCGTCCACCGAGGTGGCCAGGCCCAGATCCATGCCGGACCGGCCCGGCGCATTGAAACTCAAGGGGGCGCCCAGCAAGGTGGGATTGGGAAGGTCCACCTTGTCACTGCGCGAGGTGGACGTGCTGGCCTTTTTGCTGGCGCTGGTGCGCTCCACCAGGACCACGGTCAGAATGTCGCCCACCCGCCGCGCGCTGACATCCTGAAACAGGGACACATTGCGACGGGCCTGGTACAGAGAGCCGGCGCCGGGCGGCGGCACCGGCGCGGCGGCGGGATAGGCGGGGGCGAAACTTTCCTGCGGCACCGGGGTGGTGGCGCAGGCACCCAGGCCCAGCGCCATGGTCACCGCCAGGATCCTGCCCACAATCCTGCGATGCGACATGATGCCCGTCACCGCGATCATGTGTTGTTGACCAGGAAGCGCAGCATGCTGTCGGTGGTTTCTATGGATTTTGAATTCATCTCATAGGCGCGCTGCGTTTCGATCATGTTCACCAGCTCTTCCACCACATTGACGTTGGATGTTTCCAATGAGCCTTGCACCAGGGTACCCACCCCGGCCAGGCCGGGTGTACCCACCTGGGGCGAACCGCTGGCAGCGGATTCGAGGTATAGATTCTGGCCAATGGGCTGCAAACCCGCGGGATTGATGAAATCCGCCAGCTGGATATTGCCGAGCTGGGTGAGGGCCGCCTGACCGGGCAGGGTGACACTGACCGTCCCGTCGCTGCCGATGGACACGTTTTGTGCATTTTGGGGGAGGGTGATGGCCGGCTGCAGGGGAAAACCGTTGGCGGTCACCAACTGGCCCTGGGCGTCGATTTTAAACGCACCGTCACGAGTGTAAGACAAGGTTCCGTCGGGCATCAGCACCTGAAAGAATCCACGCCCCTGAACCGCCACGTGCAAGGGGTTTTCACTTTGGATGATGTTGCCCTGGGTGAACAGCTTTTCCGTGGCGGACACCCGCACGCCGGTGCCCAGGGAAAGGCCGGTGGGCAATATCGTGTCCTGCGAGGACTGCGCCCCCACCTGGCGGACATTTTGATACAGCAGGTCTTCAAAGGACGCGCGCGAGCGCTTAAAGCCGGTGGTGTTCACATTGGCCAGATTGTTGGCCACCACGGACATGCGGGTCTGCTGACCTTCCAGCCCGGTCTTGGCCACCCATAATGCTCGGTTCATGATTGCAGCTCCTAGCCCATACGCATGATTTGAGTCACCGCCGTCTCGTTTTCCTCGGCGGTTTTGAGAAATTGCACGTGCATTTCAAACTGGCGCGCCAGTTCCATCATGGTCACCATGGCCTCCACGCTGTTGACGTTGCTGCCTTCCAGGGCGCCGCCCACCAGGCTGACCGAGGCGTCCACCGGCGCATTGCCGCCGTCCCGCAGACGAAACAAGCCGTCCCCGCCCTTGACCAGATCCGCCTCCGGCGGCTTGACCAGTTTGATCCGGTCCACCACCGCCAGGGTGCTGGGCGTCTGCCCCACGGGCCGGATAGAAAGGGTGCCGTCATTGCCGATCTCCAGGGTTTCAAAGGGTGGCACCGAGACGGGTCCGTTGTTGCCCAGCACCCACTCGCCGGAAGAGGTGGTCAGCAATCCGCCATCGGTCACGTGCAGCTCCCCGGCGCGGGTATAGGCCTCGCCACCGTCCTTGGCTTGCACCGCTATCCAGCCCCGACCCCGCACGGCGAAATCCAGATCGCGCCCGGTGGTGATCACCGGACCGGGCTGGAAATCGACGCTTTGCTCCACCACCACGGCGTTGGCGCGGCTGTCCAGGCCCGGACCCGGCACCGGCGCGCTTTGAAATGAGGCCAGGTCGGCGCGAAAACCGGTGGTGCTGACATTGGCGAGGTTGTGGCTGGTGACGGCCTGCGCCAGCATGGTTTGTTTGGCACCGGTCATGGCAACGTAGACGGAGCGGTCCATACGTGTTCTCGCTGTTTATCCGCGCCCTGGCTTAGCGGCGAATGTTGATGATGGTTTGCGTCACCGTATCGGCGGTGGTGATCACCTGGGCGTTGGCCTGGAAGTTGCGCTGTGCGGTGATCATGGTGACCAGTTGTTCGGTGAGGTCAACGTTCGACCCTTCCAGGGCGCCGGACTGGATCAGCCCCAGACTGGCGGTCCCCGGCGGCCCCACCAGGGGCGAGCCCGACTCAAAGCTTTCCGCCCAGCTGGTGTCCCCCAACTGCCTGAGGCCCTGGGCGTTGGCGAAGTTCGCCAGGGCCACCTGCCCCAGGGTGCGCGACTGGCCGTTGGTGAAGCGCGCCAGCACCACGCCGGATTCGGAAATGTCCACCCCGCTCAGACGGCCCGTGGTGTAACCGTCCTGGGAAAGAAAGTTGACCCCGAACTGGCTGCCAAACTGGGTGGTAGGCGTGTTGGTCTGATAGTCCAGGGTCAGCGACAGATCGTCTGCGCCCGCAATGGAAAAGGCGTCGTAGGCCACGCTGCCCCCCGCCGGCGAAGCCAGGGTGCCATCGGCGTTGAAAGTCAGGGTGCCGGAGGTGGTGGGTGTGGCTTCTGTGCCATCGATAAACAAATGGGTCTCCCATTCGTTGGCGGTGGCGGTCTTGCGGAAATACGTGGTGGCCAGGTGGGCCGTACCCAGAGAATCGTAGACAGTGAGCGAGGTGGAGCTGTTGTAGGTCGTCGGATCATTGACGTTGAACGCGGGAGGGGTGGATGAGGTGGCATCCAGGTTGACACCCACTTCCACCAGGGTGGAGGCCCGCGGCGCGATGTCCGAGGTATCCAGCCGCAGATCACCCACCGCGCCGGTGATGTTGCCGGCGCTGTCCGCCAGATACGCCGTCAGACGCTGGTCCTGAGCGTTGACAATGTAGCCGTCCCGGTCCACGCCAAAGGCGCCGGCACGGGAATAGACCACGGCACCCTGGTCACTGAGGCGGAAAAAGCCCTGGCCGCTCACCGCCAGGTCCAGGCCGTTGTCGGTGAAAGAGATATTGCCCTGACTGAACTGCTGCGCCACACTGGCCACGGCCACGCCGCTGCCGATGGCCTGCCCCACATTACCCAGGCTGGCCACCGAATAAATGTCAGCGAACTCCGTTCTGGATTTCTTGAAGCCGGTGGTACTGGCATTGGCAACATTGTTGCCGACCACGCGCAGTTCCGACGAAGCCGCATTGAGACCACTGAGTGCGATACGGAATGGCATAACCGTTCTCCTCTATAGCAATGTTCTGTTCGCTGCTGGACCGTTGAGCGCGTCCCACAGTGTTACAAAATGGCCTTTACGTCTTTCATCGCCAGGCTTTCACCGCTGTCCAGGTTAAGACTGACGGACCGCCCGCCCTCGCCCAGGGTGACGCTGGCAACGCGGGAAGCGACGCGGGTGGACAAGGCCGTGCGCTGCCCGTCGTACAGGGCTTCGGCGCGAAGCTCGTAGCGGCCCGGCGGCACCGCCTGGCCCTCCTCGGACAAACCATCCCATTGAAATTCCATCACCCCGGCGCCCTGAGCGCCAAAGGACAAGGTACGCACCAGTTCGCCGCTGGAGGAATAGACGCCCACGGTCACTTGCTGGCTGCTGGCGGGAAGTTCCACGGCGGCGCCCACGCTGTCCACACCATCAAACATAACCCGCGACCCTTCGCTGATAACCCGCCTGCCCACCATATCGGCGGCCTGCAAACCCTGGTTGCCGGTCAGGGCGGTGGACAATTCGGCAAGGGAGTTTTGCAAATCCTGTATGCCGGACACGGAGGCGAACTGGGCGATCTGGGCCAGGAAATCACCGTTCTCCATGGGCTTGAAGGGATCCTGGTTGCTGAGCTGGGTGGTCAGCAGCTTGAGAAAATCCTCCTGGCCCAGTTCATCTTTCTTGCGCTCCGGCTTGGGACGGGACAAGCCCAGATCATTCATCAGGGAAACATCATCAACATGGCTCACGGCTTGACCTCTCTTTATTGACCCAGACTCAAGGTGCGCAACAGCAGCTCTTTTGAGGTGTTCATCACTTCCACATTGCTCTGGAAGCTGCGCGAGGCGGAAATCATATTAGTCATCTCCTCCACCATGTTGACATTGGACAGGTAGACGTAACCCTGCTCGTCCGCCATGGGGTTTTCCGGCATGAAACGCTGTTCCACGGCGGCATCGCTTTCCACCACCGCCGCCACCCGGACCCCCTGGACCGCGGCCCGGGCCCGGCCGGCTTCGCCCAGCAGGGCCGCGAACACCGGTTGTCTGGCCCGATAAGCGTCTTCGGCCGTGGTGCTGACCGTTTGCGCATTGGCCATATTGCTGGCCACGGTATTGAGGCGCACGGACTGGGC
>DRLM01000124.1 GCA_011375345.1 Gammaproteobacteria bacterium | reverse complement strand
GAACCACTGCGGCAGACACTGTTTGAGAACGGTCAGTTGCTGCAACACCCAGGGGTGGATGTCCATGTCGATGAGCGTTGCCTTGAGATCGCTCTCAAAACGCAGGGCAATGTGCAATTGATATAAATCGGGATAACGCCGGAGGATGGTGCGGGTCTCCGCATACAGCTCGGCATTGTCCAGCACACCCGCCACGTCCACCGTTTGTTCCAGCGGCCGGGCAAGTTGATGGCTGAGCAGCTTGTCGGCCGCCGCTTTGTCCAGCGCCGTGCCCTTGGGCGCCAGCATCACCCCCTTGTGATTAAACACGTCGGCGGCAAGACGCACCGGGTTGGACTGGTTCAGTTGCGCCAGATGGAAAGCGTAGAAATCCCCTTCCCCGGGGGAAAGCGCCACCATTGTGGCTTGTTCCTGTGGGACCGTCATCCTGGCTCCTTGGCGACCTCTACAGCAGGCGGGAGCACGGGGGTTTCCCCCTGCCCGTCCGACCACAATACAGAGGAGGTACCCGGAATATCGGATGAAAACGGCGATAATTTAGCGGGCAAACGCACCAAGGCGGGGATACCCCCGCCTTGTTACGTGCTGCACGGCGAAACCATGGCGCGAGAAAAGCCTAGTTCACCTTGGGCGCCAACTCCCCCGCCGCGTAACGCTTGTGCATGGTCTCCAGCGACATGGCCTTGATCCTGGAAGCATGGCCGGCGGAGCCGAAGACTTCATAGCGGGCCTTGCATATTTCCATCATGGCCTTGGTGGATTCCTTCAGGAATTTACGCGGGTCGAAATTGGCCGGATTGTCGTGCAGATGCTTGCGCACGGCGCCGGTGGAGGCCATGCGCAAATCGGTGTCGATATTGACCTTGCGCACGCCGTTTTTGATGCCTTCCACAATTTCTTCCACGGGCACACCGTAAGTCTGGCCCATGTCGCCACCGTAGTTGTTGATGATTTCCAGCCAGTCCTGGGGCACCGAGGAAGAGCCGTGCATGACCAGATGCACGGAAGGAATGCGCTCGTGGATTTCCTTCACCCGGTCGATGCGCAGAATCTTGCCCGTGGGCTTCTGGGAGAATTTGTAGGCGCCGTGGGAGGTGCCGATGGCGATGGCCAGAGCGTCCACGCCGGTTTTTTTGACAAAATCGGCCGCTTCCTCAGGGTCAGTCAGAAGCTGGGAATGATCCAGCGCGCCCTCGGCGCCGTGGCCGTCTTCCTCACCCATCATGCCGGTCTCCAGGGAGCCCAGGCAGCCCAGCTCACCTTCCACGGACACACCGCCGGCGTGGGCCATCTCCACCACTTTCCGGGTCACCTCAACGTTGTACTCGTAGCTGGACGGCGTTTTCATGTCCGGCATCAGGGAACCGTCCATCATCACGGAGCTGAAACCGGACTGGATGGAGCGCAGACACACGCCCGGCTCGGAACCGTGATCCTGGTGCATGCAGACGGGAATGTGGGGATACTGCTCAATGGCGGCGGCGATCAAGTGCCGCAGGAAAGGCTCGCCGGCGTAGGACCGGGCGCCTGCCGAACCCTGCATGATGACCGGCGAATCCACCGCAGCCGCGGCCTGCATGATGGCATGCACCTGCTCCATATTGTTGACGTTGAAGGCGGGCAGGCCGAAGTCATTCTCCGCCGCGTAGTCCAAAAGCTGGCGCAAGGTAATCAAAGCCATGTGACTCTCCTCTACTCTCTGATTTGGTTACTGTTTTGAATTCGGCTGTGGCAGTGGCAGCACGCTGCCCCGGACTCACAGCTGCGACATCACCATGCTGCCCACACGCACCACCTTCATGGCGTTGGTGCCGCCGTGCTCGCCCAGCAAATCACCCTTGGTGATGATGACCAGGTCACCGTCCCGCACCGCGCCGCGGCGCACCAGTTCATCGATGGCTTCTTTGTTCACGTAGGCGTGGTCGGTGCTGTCCACATTGAAGGCCACGGGATACACACCGCGGTAAAGGGTTACTTTTCTACGCGTCTCCACATGAGGCGTCAAGGCGTAGATGGGAATGCTGGAGCTGATACGGGACATCCACTGGGGCGTGGAACCGGACTCGGTCAGGGCGGCAATGGCCTTGACACCCAGATGGTTGGCGGTATACATGGCGGCCATGGCGATGGCCTCGTCCACCCGCTGAAACACGGTGTTGATGCGATGATCGGAGGTGGTCACGATGGGCTGCTTCTCCGCCTCGCGGCACACCCGGTCCATGGCCGCCACTGCCTTGGCGGGGTATTTGCCCGCCGCCGTCTCCGCCGACAGCATCACTGCGTCGGTACCGTCCAGCACGGCGTTGGCCACGTCGAACACCTCCGCCCGGGTGGGAATGGGATTTTCGATCATGGATTCCATCATCTGGGTGGCGGTAATCACCACCCGGTCCATACTGCGCGCCATGCGGATGATGCGCTTTTGCGCGGCGGGCAGTTCCGCGTCGCCGATCTCCACCCCCAGGTCGCCCCGAGCGATCATCACCGCATCGGAGGCCGCCAGGATTTCGTCCAGGCATTCCATGGCCTCGGCCCGTTCGATCTTGGACACGATGCCACCATGGCCGCCCGCCTCCCGGAGCAGCCCGCGGGCCAGATCCACATCGGCCGCGCAGCGGGGAAAAGAGATGGCCACGTAATCGGCGGCCAGTTCCGCGGCCACCTTGATATCGGCCCGGTCCTTGTCGGTAAGCGCCGAGGCCGACAGGCCACCGCCCTGGCGGTTGATGCCCTTGTTGTTGGACAGCACGCCACCGACCACCACCCGGCACTCCACCTCGGAGCCGGCGACCTGCTCCACCCACAGCACAATGCGGCCGTCGTCCAGCAGCAGGGTGTCACCCCGCTTCACGTCGTTGGGCAGCTCCTTGTAGGTCAGGCCCACGCGTTCCTGGTTGCCCTCATCGGCCGGCCAACTGCCGTCCAGCACAAAGCGGTCGCCTTCTTTCAGGGTGATGCGCCCCCCTTTGAAACGGTCAATGCGGATTTTGGGACCCTGCAGGTCGCACAACACCCCCACCTGCCGGCCATGGGCCCGCGCCCGCCCCCGCACCGTTTCCACCCGCCGGCGGTGATCGTCATGGTGGCCGTGGGAAAAATTGACGCGCACCACATCCACACCGGCTTCGATGATGCCATCCAGGGCCTGGGCATCATCAGTGGCCGGCCCCAAGGTGGCAACGATTTTGGTTCTTCTCAGCATAATGTTCCGTTCCGAAATTCGAGTGTCGGCCAG
This sequence comes from Gammaproteobacteria bacterium, assembly GCA_011375345.1. Taxonomy (NCBI): domain Bacteria; kingdom Pseudomonadati; phylum Pseudomonadota; class Gammaproteobacteria; species Gammaproteobacteria bacterium. The sequence continues at coordinate 28,923 of DRLM01000124.1, read as the reverse complement.
GGCGCAGCGGCCCGCCTAACCGGCCCGCTCCTCGAGGATGGCCACCGCGGGCAGCTTCTTTCCTTCCAGAAACTCCAAAAAGGCGCCGCCGCCGGTGGAGATATAAGACACCTTGTCGGCAATGCCGTACTTGGCCACCGCCGCCAGGGTATCGCCACCGCCGGCAATGGAAAACGCCGGGCTCCCGGCTATGGCCTGGGCCAGGGCCCTGGTGCCCGCACCGAACTGGTCGAACTCAAACACACCCACCGGGCCGTTCCACACAATGGTGCCGGCGCTTTTGATAATTTCCGCGAACTGTTTGGACGTCTCGGGCCCCACATCGAAAATCATGTCGTCATCCGCCACCGCGCTCACCGGTTTCAGCTCCGCTGCCGCGGTTTCGGAAAATTCCTTGCCACACACCACGTCCACCGGCACGGGGATGTCACCGCCGCGACTGCGGGCCTGCGCCGTGAGTTTTTGAGCCTCGGGAACCAGGTCTTTTTCATACAGGGACCTGCCCACATTGTGACCCGCCGCCGCGATAAACGTGTTGGCAATGCCGCCGCCGACGATGAGCTGGTCCACCTTCTGGGACAACGATTCCAGCACGGTCAGCTTGGTGGACACCTTGGAACCGCCCACAATGGCCACCAGGGGCCGGGCGGGATTGTCCAGGGCCCTGCCCAGGGCATCCAGCTCTGCCGCCAACAAAGGCCCCGCGCAGGCGACGGGCGCGAATCTGGCCACGCCGTGGGTGGAGGCCTGGGCGCGGTGGGCGGTGCCGAAGGCATCCATCACGTACACGTCGCACAGCGCCGCGTACTGTCTGGCCAGCTCGTCGTCGTTGTTCTTTTCGCCCTTGTTGAACCGGACGTTCTCCAGCAGGACCACGTCGCCCGCGGCCACATTCAGATTCCGGCCCAGATAGTCTTTGACCACGGGCACCGTTTTGCCCAACAGCTCTGACAACCGGACCGCCACCGGCGCCAGGGAGGCAGCGGCGTCGTACTCACCCTCTTGCGGCCGGCCCAGGTGGGACATCAACATGACGGCCGCACCGGCTTGAAGCGCCGCCTGGACGGTGGGCAGACTGGCACGAATCCGGGTGTCGTCGCCCACAGCGCCGTTTTTCAAGGGCACGTTCAAATCCTGGCGGATCAACACGCGCTTGCCGGCCAGATCAAGGTCGCTCATTTTGATCACGGACATGGTTTGCTCCTTAAACAACAATGCAACTATTGAGCCCGCCTGGCGGTTTTCGCTCTTAGCCCCCTTTGAAAAAGGGGGAACAAGCCACAAAGCAGGCTGAATAGTTACACCACCCGGCACCACTGCCTCAACAGGTGCTGCAACCCCTCCCCAAAAGAGCGCGGGGCGGACCTGCGTCCGCCCCGCGTTGCGCAAACTTCTCAGCCGGCGACGTGCTTCACCATGCGCAGCATATTGCAGGTGTAGCCGTACTCGTTGTCGTACCAGGACACCACCTTGATGAACGTGTCGTCCAGGGCGATCCCGGCCGTGGCATCGAAGATGGAGGGCAGCGCCACACCCCGGAAATCGGTGGACACCACCTTGTCTTCGGTGTAGCCCAACACGCCCTGCAGCTCGCCTTCGGACGCGGCCTTCATGGCGGCGCAGATGGCATCGTAGCTGGCGCCCTTGTCCAGCTCCACGGTGAGATCCACCACGGACACATCGGAAGTGGGCACGCGGAAGGCCATGCCGGTGAGCTTGCCGTTCAACTCGGGCAGCACCTTGCCCACGGCCTTGGCGGCGCCGGTGGAGGAGGGAATGATGTTTTCCAGAATGCCGCGGCCACCGCGCCAGTCCTTGGCGGAAGGGCCGTCCACCGTTTTCTGGGTGGCGGTGGCGGCGTGCACGGTGGACATCAGGCCACGCTTGATGCCGAACCGGTCGTTCAACACCTTGGCCACCGGAGCCAGGCAGTTGGTGGTACAGGAGGCGGCGGACACGATGGCCTGTCCGTCGTAGCTGCCGTGGTTCACGCCGTAGACAAACATGGGCGTGGCGTCTTTGGAGGGGGCGCTTTGCACCACTTTGCCGGCGCCGGCGTCCAGGTGTTTCTGGCAGGTCTCGCCGGTGAGAAACAGGCCGGTGGACTCAATCACCAGATCGGCACCCACTTCATTCCATTTCAAGTCGGCCGGATCGCGCTCGGCGCTGAGACGGATCTGCCTGCCGTTCACCATCAGGGAGTTGCCTTCAACGGCGATCTCGCCCTTGAAAGTGCCGTGCACAGAATCGCGTTTCAGCAGATAGGCCAGGTATCCCGGCTCCAGCAAATCGTTGATCCCCACCACTTCGATTTGATTGAACTCCGGCTCTCCCACAATGGCGCGCAAAGCCATGCGCCCGATACGGCCGAAGCCGTTGATACCGACTTTGATAGTCATGTCGTTATGTCTCCTCAACAGGTCGAATGAAAACCGGGCTTACAGGACACCGTTCACCTGGGCGACGACGTTGTCCACGGTAAAGCCAAACTCTTCGAACAGTGCAGCGGCAGGCGCGGACTCGCCGAAACGGTCAATGCCCACGACCCGGCCCTGGCTGCCCACGTACTGGTACCAGTAATTGCTCACACCGGCCTCCACGGCCACGCGGGCGGTCACGGCCGCCGGCAGTACCGATTCACGATAGGCCGCGTCCTGGGCGGCAAACAATTCCACGCAGGGCATGGACACCACACGCACATTCCTGCCCTGGCTGGCCAGCTGGTCAGCCGCGGCCACGGCCAGTTCCACTTCGGAACCGGTGGCCATGATGATGGCCTGGGGAGTGCCGGAGCAGTCTTTCAGTACATAACCGCCGCGGGCGATGTTGGCGATTTGCTCATCGCTGCGCACCTGGGGCGCCAGGTTCTGGCGGGTGAGGGCCAGCACCGCCGGGCCGTCTGCACGCTCGATGGCTGACTTCCAGGCCACCGCCGTTTCAACGCCGTCACAGGGCCGCCACACGTGCAGATTGGGAATCAGGCGCAAACTGGAGACGTGCTCCACCGGCTGGTGGGTGGGCCCGTCTTCGCCCAGGCCGATGGAATCGTGGGTGAACACGTAAATCACCCGCTGCCTCATCAGGGCGGACATGCGCACGCCATTGCGGGCATAGTCGGAAAACACCAGGAAGGTGCCGCCATAAGGGATAAAGCCGCCGTGCAGGGCCATGCCGTTCATGATGGCGCTCATGCCGAACTCGCGCACCCCGTAGTGAATGTAGTTGCCGTCGGACACCGTGTTGGTGATGGACACCGAGCCCTTCCAATCGGTGTTGTTGGAGCCGGTCAGATCGGCGGAGCCGCCCAGAAATTCCGGCAACAGGGGGCCGAAGCCGTTGAGCGCCGCCTGGGACGCCTTGCGGGTGGCCAGCTTGTCGCCCTTGGCGGCCACCTCCTTGATGAAGGCTTCAGAACCGGCGGCCCACCCGGCGGGCAGCACGCCCTGCACCCGGCGTTCGAATTCGGCGGCCAGTTCGGGGTAGGCGGCGCGGTATTGGGCAAACTTCTCGTTCCACGCCGCTTCAGCGCTGGCGCCCTTGTCGCGGGCGTTCCACCCGGCGTAGATCTCATCGGGAATCACGAACGGGGGATGGGACCAGCCGATGTTTTCGCGGGTCGCCTGGATTTCCTCCTCGCCCAGGGGCGAGCCGTGGCAATCGTGGCTGCCGCACATATTGGGCGCGCCGAAGCCGATCACGGTCTTGGTGCAGATCAGGCTGGGCTTGTCGTTGACGGCGCGGGCTTCCAAGATGGCCTGCTTCACTGCCTCAGGATCGTGACCGTCCACATCCCGCACCACGTGCCAGCCGTAGGCCTCGAAGCGCTTGGGCGTGTCGTCGGTGAACCAGCCGTCCACATGGCCGTCAATGGAAATGCCGTTGTCATCCCAAAACGCCACCAGCTTGCCCAGCCCCCAGGTGCCCGCCAGGGAACAGGCCTCGTGGGACACCCCCTCCATCAGGCAGCCGTCGCCCAGAAACACATAGGTGTAGTGATCGACGATATGGTGGCCATCGCGGTTGAACTGGCCGCCCAGCACTTTCTCCGCCAGGGCCATGCCCACGGCGTTGGTGATGCCCTGGCCCAGCGGTCCGGTGGTGGTTTCCACGCCCGGGGTGTAGCCGTATTCGGGATGGCCGGGGGTTTTCGAGTGCAGTTGCCGGAAATTCTTCAGATCGTCGATGCTGAGATCGTAACCGCTCAGGTGCAGCAGGGAATAAATGAGCATGGAGCCGTGACCGTTGGACAGCACGAAACGGTCGCGATTGGCCCAGTGGGGATTGGCGGGGTTGTGGCGCAGAAAATCATTCCACAACACCTCGGCGATGTCCGCCATCCCCATGGGGGCGCCGGGATGGCCGGACTTGGCTTTTTGCACCGCGTCCATGGACAGGGCGCGGATGGCATTGGCTAGCTCTCTACGCGTGGGCATAGATATCTCCTCAAAGTGGCAAAGTTAATGATTCTAAGGTTACGAAATCAGTAAAAACGGCGGCGCCACGAGCGGGACCGGTCGTGGCGCGGATGAATTCGGTTATGCCCCCCAATTTCAGGCGACTGGCTCCAGCACACTAAAGCTCTTTATCTTCAATATGTTATATAACAATAACGATGCCATCAGGAATAACCCGGGGCAGATGAGCGGGTAATTTTCGCCTACCGGAGGCGTTTGGGCAAGTTCTGCCGAAAACCAAAAGCACGCCCGACGGCCTGCAACGGCGACAGCCGGGGGCGAGCGGACAGCGGAATACCACCCCTGTACCAGCCCTCATCTAAACACACACGGTCTCCCAGCTTTCCAGTGGAACGACCCGGCCCAGCGACGTCGCCTTCCTCACATAACGCCTGTCGGCACTCACCAAGGTGGCTCCACGTTCCAAAGCAACAGCGTGATACAGCGTGTCGAATACGTGGTGATCCAGCTCCGCCGCGATGGCCGCCGCCCGCTGATACACCTCGACATCCTCCGCTGTTGGCAACTCCATGGCGTGGAGCAAGTCCAGCGCTTCCCCGGCCAGCCCGGCGTCCAGGCGTGTCACCACCGCTGCCACTTCCGCCAGCCAATGGGGCGGTTGCAAAGGCTCAACCTCCCCGTCCGCCACCGCCTGCAACAGCGTCAGCGCATGCCCGACCCCGGGCTCCCGCTTGGGATCAGGAAATATCCATTTCACGGCCACACTGGTGTCGATGACCGCGATCACGGCCGCCCCGCGCGCCGGGCCCGCGCCACCTCCCTCTCGCTGACCGGTCTGGCGCGGCGTCTCAGCTTTAACAGGCTCGCCACCGCAGCCTGGCGCCGGCGCTGACGTTCGCGCTCCTCGACGGCCTGCCGCATCAAGCGCGCCAATACCGCGCTTTTGTTTTCCCCGGCAAAGGCTTTGTTAAACGCTTCTTTTACTTCATCGGGCACACTGAAATTCACCGTGGCCATAGGGCACCTCTATTGTTGAATATTTCAACAAATTATACCCTGTTGAATCCCATGATCTACAACTCGTATTCCATAGTCAGCGGCGCATGATCGGAGAAGCGTTCTTCCTTATAAATAGAGGCGGCACGGATCTTGTCGCGCAGCCGGGGGCTGACAATCTGGTAGTCAATGCGCCAGCCCACGTTCTTCTCCCAGGCGCGGCCGCGGTTCGACCACCACGTGTAGTGTTCCGGCTCCGGGTTGACGACGCGGAAGGCGTCCACCAGCCCCACCTCGTCGAACAGGGTATCCAGCCAGGCCCGCTCCTCGGGCAAAAAGCCGGAGTTTTTCTGGTTGCCGCGCCAGTTCTTGAGATCGATGTTCTTGTGGGCGATGTTCCAGTCGCCGCACAAAATATAATCGCGCCGGCTGCGGCGGATTTTGCGCAGCACGGGCATGAACCGTTCCATGAAATCAAACTTCACCGCCTGGCGTTCCTCGCTGCTGGAACCGGACGGCAGGTACAGCGACACGATGCTCAGCGAACCGATATCCACCTGCAGGTAACGCCCCTCGGCGTCCATGTCGGGCCAGCCCAGGCCGTAAATCACCTTTTTAGGTTTGTGGCGGGTGTACACGGCCACACCGCTGTAACCCTTCTTTTCCGCATCGTGAAAATAACCGTGGTAGCCCTTGGGGCTGAGCACGGTCTCGTCCAGCTGATGCACCTGGGCCTTGATTTCCTGCAAGCACACCACATCGGCGTTTTGCTTTTCCAGCCAGTGGAAAAACCCCTTGCGCGCCGCGGCGCGGATGCCATTGACATTGACGGTGATGATTTTCATGGGGGCGAAGTTTAACTGAAACGGGGAGTTTTGACCGCGAATGGTGCTGAGCAGACAAAGAGGCACGGTACATCACCTTGGCGTGCTTGACGGTTTCACGCCCGGCAACATTTCCTTATCCCCACGCGCGCGGCTACAATGGCGCCCATGCACGAATATCAACAAGCCTTCATCGACTTCGCCATTGAAACGAACGTCCTGCGCTTTGGCAAATTCAGACTGAAATCCGGCCGCATCAGCCCTTATTTTTTCAACACCGGCCTGTTTGACTCCGGCGCCAGCGTCGCCCGGCTGGGGCGGTTTTACGCCCAGGCCATCCAGGCGTCCAAACTCGAATTCGACATGCTGTTCGGCCCGGCCTACAAGGGCATTCCCCTGGCCGTGAGCACGGTCATCGCGCTGGCGGACCAACACGGCCGCGACATCCCCTATGCCTTCAACCGCAAGGAAGCCAAAAACCACGGCGAAGGCGGCACCACCGTGGGCGCACCGTTGCAGGGCCGGGTGTTGATCATTGACGATGTCATTTCCGCCGGCACCTCGGTGCGCGAGTCCATCGCCATCATCAAAGCCGCCGGGGCGGTGCCCGCGGGCGTCATCATCGCGCTGGACCGGCAGGAACGCGGACAAGGCGGTTTGTCGGCCATACAGGAAGTGGAACAACGGCATGGCGTGCCGGTGTTCAGCATTGTTTCCTTGAATGAGATTCTGACCCGGCTGGACCAACAGGGCTGCGCGGCCGAGGCGGCGGGCATCCGCACGTATCAACAGCACTACGGCGCGCAAGCTCAGACAACGCGTTGATTTAGCGCCACAACGGGGTGCCGCCATTGGCGCCGGCCGGCGTTGAAAGAGGCCGGGAAGACCTTTTTCAACATCCTCTACTGATAGTTCAAACGCGCTTCGATGTTCTCACGGGTCAAACGCCCGCCCTGCACGATTTCTCTGACGCGCCCATCACGCCCGATGAACACGCTCACGGGCAGGCCGATGATACGGTACCGGGAGGCCACGTCCCAGTTTTTGTCCAATGCAATGGGAAAGGTAAAACCGTGTGCATCGGCGAAGCGGGCGACCGTCTCACGTTCTTCACCCACGTTCACCGCAATCACCGCCAGGCCCTTTGCCTTCAAGGCACGGTGAGCCGCCTCGATTTGCGGCATTTCTTTTACGCAGGGTTTGCACCAGCTGGCCCAGAAATGCAACAACACGTCTTGCCCTTGATACGCCTGCAAGCGCAAATTCTGACCAGCCAATGCAGGCAGGCTGAAATCCGCCGCCGGCCGGCCCTCCAGGGGGCGGCCGGACATGGCCGTGAGCGGCACCAGCACCAGTAAAAGCCACCACCGGCACGGCCACCGGACGACTGATTCAGCGACTCTTTTCACGATCAGATACTGTGGGAGACACCCAACACAAGACCGTAGCGGGACACAATGTTGCTGTCGTTCACCTGCTGGTGCACAGGCAGTTGCAGATGGACGTAGAGGCGGGTGCGCGCACCCGCTTGCACGCGCAGGCCCGGGGTGAGATGGACCCACGTGCCTCCTGTGCTGGAGACATCCCGGCCGCGGAACACATCCCGCGGCGCATGGCGCAGATTGAGCTGCAAACCGGCGCTGTAGTGGCGCTGTTGAAGCTGGAACCGGTAATTGAAACCGGTGTTGAGCAAAGTGGTGCTGCCAAAGCGATAGCCGAGATCGTTCTCCGTGGTGTGCTGATAAGAACCGGACACAAACCAGTCCCAGCGGCGGGGGCGGATTTGATAAGCATAGTAGGCGGACAACAGACCGTCCCACGACCCCGTGCCGGGCATCACCGTGGGTTCATTGATCACGCCCCCGGCGTTGTTGCGCAGCTTGTAGTCGCCGGTGGGCGCTTTGACACCCAGGCCGCCCACGAATACATGGCGGGTGGTCCGGGCAAAGGCGTATTTCCCCAGCAGGCGCACATCGCCAAAGCCGCTGTATTCCTGGGAACTGAAGCTTTCCTCTTCGGCGTCCCCGGGTTCGTGGTGGATGTCCACGTGTTCGTGGCGGCGGTTGTTGATCAAGGGCAACACCAGCGCCATCCCCCAACGCTCACTGAAGCCGTAGTTCACGTCCAGTTGCACCAGTTCATTGTTGGTGCGCAGCTCGCGGTGGTGGTCCTCTTCAATTTCGCCCGTGTCGAAATTCACCGCCGGGGCCAGCGCCTGTGAAGTCTCTGCACTGCCGCGCTGGGGCTGGTCCATGGGAATCCAGCGGTAAGACAGATCAAAGGTCATCTGCCCCACCCCGGCCAGTCCCTCCTGGGTGCCGGTCACCAGAAAACAATTGGCGCTGCCACAGCCCGCCACCGCCCAAGCCGGCCCCAGCAGCGCCCCCACGGCCACGGCCACCGCAAACCAGTGCTGCAAAATCATGATTCACCCTCCGAAATGATCGTGGGCGACATCATAAGGCCGGCGCCAGACGGCGGGAATGTGACAAATTGCCGCACCCCCCCGGGGGGTTGGCGGCTCAGCGACGCAACACCCGCCGCCGCTGCGCCACCATGGCGACAAACAGCACACAAGCCAGCGCCAGGGCCGCGGGAAACAACACGGTGGTGAGGGAGTAGTGCTCCAACGCCGTTATCGCCACGATATTGCGCAGGGCCAGCAACACGAAAAAGGGCAAATGTTCGTCATGGGGGCGGTGCCAGGCTTTGCGGAAAGTGGGCGCAAAACCCAGAAGATCCACCGCCGTCAGGATCACCACCGCCCACAGGGGATCGGCCGTCACGGCCCACGCCGGCAGGGCCGCCAGGGCAGCGATGAAAAAACACCCGTCCGCCCGCGTGATGCTGGCATCCGCCTGTCGCACATAGGCGAGATAAGCGACGTACAGCGTGATAATGCCCGACACCCCAATGGGCCAGGCGCCCGCCCCGCCCCGGTCCGCCAGTTGCGCCAGAAACACCACGAAGGTGGTGGCGCCCCAGATGAGCCAGGAAAACACATGAGGCTTGGTCTCACCCCGCCAGATGGAACGCACATAGGGCGCAAACGCCACCAGGGTCAGCGCAATGGCCAGGGCGCTGTAAAAAGCCTTGTCCACGGACGGCGGCGCCTTCAGTAGGGCCTGCCGTCCTTATGGGTGAACACCCACACCCCGTTCACCTCGGTGGCTTTGAGATCGTCGTCGGGGTACACCGCCTCATCACCGGGCGTGCGGTCGCCCACTTCCAGATACCACACCTCCGCGGCGGTTTCGTTGACGAGATGATGGCCGATGCCGCTGCCCGCCCGGAAACCGGCGCACATGCCCGGTGCCAGCGGCACATCCCCCTGGTCGGTGCGCAGGGTGGGCCGCCCTTCCAGCACATAAACAAACTCGTCCTGGCGGCTGTGGGCATGGCGCAGGGCCGACATGGCCCCCGGCGCCAGACGGGTGAGGTTAACACCGAAGTTCTGAAGGCCGAACACGGCGCCCAGGGCGCGCTTTTCCCGGCCCGCCACGCGACCGGCAAAAGGCGCGGGGTAGAGCGAGGGCCGGGCGCGGGGCGGCACCCCGGCCGCCATGACGGCGAGGGGGGATCGGTCTTGGCTCATATGAGGACTCCTGTAAACTAAGCTGTGCTTGGCTACAAGGTAGCATGGCGGCCCCCGGCAGCAGGCAAGGAGAAAGACAAGCACCGCCCACCCAGCCCATAATAGCTCCCCACGCCCACCGCACCCGGAGGCCCGTCATGTCCGACCCCCGCATCGACCTCATGCAAGCCATGCCCATCTTCGGCGGTGTAAGCGCCGCCACCCTGGACGATCTCACGGCGGCCGCCGCCGTGGTCACGCGGCCCAAGGGCCAATACTTTTTTCGCGAAGGCGAGGACGCCCGCTCCATGTTCGTGCTGCAATCGGGCAAGGTCTCGGTGCTGAAAACCTGGCAGGGCCGGGATTATCTGCTGCGCTACCTGGGCGTGGGCGAGTGCTTCGGCGAAATGGGCCTGATCACGCCGGGGCGGCGCAGCGCCGCGGTGCTGGCGGTGAGTGCGAGCACCGCTTTGGAAATCAGCGCCGCCCGGCTCGACGCCCTGCGCCGCCGTGATCTGGAACAATTCGCCCTGATTTACATGAACATCGCCCGCGAACTCAGCCGCCGCCTGCGCGACGCCGACCGGCGCTATTTTCAAATGAAAGTGGCCCCCCGCAGCGCAGCGGAAGACTGGCCCTACAGCGCCAACTGAAGCGGCGGCACGAGCGGTCCTTTTCCCGGCGCCACCCGGGCAGTTATACTTGCGCGCCAACGCCCAGTCCCCACCCGCCCATGACCGACTACCGCCAACGCTTCGCCGGCATCCAGCGCCTCTACGGCACCGCCCCCGCGGCCCTGCTGCCCCGCCTGCACGTGTGCGTGATCGGCCTCGGTGGCGTGGGTTCCTGGGCCGTGGAAGCCCTGGCCCGCAGCGGCGTGGGCCAGCTCACCCTCATCGACTTCGATGTGATCAAGCCGGGCAACACCAACCGCCAGCTGCACACCCTGAACGAGACCCTGGGCCGGAAGAAATTCGCAGTGCTGGCCGGGCGCGTCCGGAGCATCAACCCCGAGTGCCGCTGCCACACCATTGACGACTTTCTCAGCGAGCGCAATGTGCGCGACTATCTCGCCCCCCGGCGCGGGTACGACTACGTCATCGACGCCATCGACAGCATCCGCTTCAAAGCGGCGATGATCCACCACTGCCGCCGCAACAAAATCCCCATCATCACCACCGGCGGCGCCGGCGGCCTCACCGACCCCACTGCCATCAAAGTGGCTGATCTGAGCCGCACCTACAACGACCCCCTGGCCGCCAAAGTGCGCAAACGCCTGCGCAGCGGACACCGCTTCCCCACCAACCCCAAGCGCTACTTTGGCGTGGACTGCGTCTTCTCCACCCAACAGCCTGTCTACCCCAGACCCGACGGCGGCGTCTCTTCCGCCAAACCCGGCATCCACGGCATCTCCCTGGACTGCCGCTACGGCTACGGTTCCGCCAGCTTCGTCACCGCCTGTTTCGGCTTTGCCGCGGCGTCCCGTGTCATCAACAAAACCCTGCAAAAACGCGCCAGCGAGGCGGGCGAAGCAACACCCTTTCCCGCGCCGCCGGCGGAACTGCTCAGCAACACCACCGACTGAGTCTTTACCCCCCTTCAAAAAAGGACATTGTCAACCCGGCAATCTAAATTGCAGGATAAATAACAGGGTGTTGAAAAACAGAGTTTTTCAACACCCTGCCAAGGAAGCGCCCCGGATCGCCGGCGCCATGTCCGGAACAAGGGCGGTTACCCGCCCAACTCCGCCAACACCTGGCGCGCCCCGGCATCACCGTAGCGCCTCACCCACGCGTGCAGGGCCTGGCGCAACAAGGCCGTGACCTGGGCCCGGCCGGGCAGGGCCAGGGCAGCGGCGACCTCGGCCCAGGGGCGATGCTGGATCAGCTTGAGCAGCGCAGCCCGCTGCGCGGCGCCGTCCAGCGCCACGCCAGCGGGATCGGCCAGGGCCGCGGCGGCCAGGTGCTGCACGGGGGCGGGGCAGGCTTCCAGCAGCCGGCGGCCGGCGGCAGCGGCGGCGACTTCGCACCAGTCGCCGGCGCTCAGGGCAGGCGGGACCCATTCCCCGCGCTCGCGCCGCAGGCAGGCGGCCGCCAGCGCCGGGTCCAGATCCCGCAGCGGGTCGGCGAGTTGCAACGGCAGGTTGTCGAGATAGCGGCGGCGGGCGTCCCGGTACAGCGCGCACCCCGCATCGGACAAAGCCCGCATCACCACCACGGCATGGGCGCCGCTGGCAGCGCCGCGCTTGTGGCTGACGCGCACGGGGCGGCAGCCCAGCCGTTCCCAAAAGGCCATGAGTTCCGCCGTGGCGCCAAAGCTGCTGCCCAGGTAGTCGCGCCCGGCCCGGCGCGCCGCCGCCGCCACCCGTTGCGCCAGCGCGGTGCCGATGCCCCGGCCCTGCACGGCAGGATGCACGGCGATGCGCATGATGCGGTCAGCGCGCAACAAAGGCGCTGCCTGCAAACCCAGATGGGCGGCCAGGGTCTCCGGGAGCAGGTGGCCGTGGGGCCGGCTGCGGTTGGCCCAGATGGCCCGCGCCGCGGCGGCATCAAAACCCCCTTCCGTGGCCACCAGGGCAGTGGCCACCACGTGGCCGCGACAGCGCGCAGCGTACACGCGGATATTGGGGCCATCCAGCAGGTAGCGCAAATCATAAGGGCGGGTGCGGTAATGGGCCTGCACCAGCAAGCCGAACAGCTCTCGCAGCAGCGCTTCGTCCGCCGCCAGGGCGTCGCGGTCCAGCAACTCCAGCGCGCAGTGTTCCGGCCGGGCCGCGGCCACGGCGGCAGCGGGCGCGGGGACGGCATCCAGGAGCAGGGCGCGGAACAGGAAACGCTCCACGGGATCGTCCGCCGCCCAGCGCACGGGCGCCTTCAAGGCCAGGGCCTTCCAGAGCGGCGTGCGGGCGTCCAGCACTTGTTTGAAACGGGTGGCGAAACCCCGGCCCGTCCCTTCGTAGCCGTGCACAGTGGTGGCGAAGGCGAGGCGGGCATAGCGTTCCAGCAAACCCTGCAGCACCGGTGCGGGGATGGCGGCAGCCTCGTCCACCAGCACCAGCCGGGCGGACCCGGCGCGGCGCAGCAATTGATCCGGGGGGCAAAATTCCAGGCGCGCCCCGCCCCAGTGCAGGGCGCCCTTGCCCGCCGCGGCGCGGGGCAGCAACCGCCCGGCCTGGGCGAAAACCGGCGCCACGGCCTCCAGCCTGGGCGCGGTGACGAGAATGGGGCTGATGCCCGCGCGCAGAAGGCGGGCGGCGGCAATGCCGAAGGCGGCGGACTTGCCCCGGCCGCGGTCGGCGCTGAGCACCACGGGCCGGCGGCGGCGCCCGGTGGCCACCCGCATCACCGCAGCCACGGCGCGGGCCTGGTCGTCGCTGAGGCAGTCGCCGGCACCCTGGGGCGCAGGCGCTGCAAGGGGTTCCGAAGCAGGTGGGAGGGGTGGCAGCGGCCCGTCCTGCGCCACCACCGCGATCCCCTCCGCCACCGCCAGCAGGCGGACAAAGCGGTGCAGAAAGCGACGCCCCACCGCGGCGGGCGCGAACAAGGCGGGGGCGATGCGCGCGGTTTCGGGATCGGGGTAATCGGGCCAGTGGGCCAGTGGCGGGGTGAGCAGCAGCAGCACACCGCCCCCGACCACCGTTCCCCCCACCGCGCCCAGGGCGTCGGGGTCGAAACCGTCGTGGGCGTCGAAAACCAGCGCCTGCCATTCCCGGCCCAGGGCCTGGCGGGCCTGCCCCGCCGGGAACGCCAGGGCCTGATCCGGCGCGTGGGCAGAAATCCACAAGACCGCCGGCGAGGCCAGGGCGTGAAGCACGTCGGTGGCGGCGCGGCGGCACCAGTCCGCCTCCCCCGCCAGCACCAGCAGGCGCCGGTGGCGGGTACACCGGGCCTGCGCCATCAGCGCCCGGCCCAGGGCCGCCAGGGATGCCGCGGGCTGCGCCAAAACCTCACTGCGCCGCGGGTGCGCCGCAGCATTTTTTGTATTTCTTGCCGCTGCCGCAAACACACCGCTCGTTGCGGCCGATTTTTTCGCTGCGCGCGGGCCGGGCCTCCTCCTCCCGGGCTTCGCATCCGGCCTGATGCAGGGCCCGGCCCAAGGCGGCATATCGGGCCAAGGTCCTGGGGGCCAGGCGGTCCATGCCGGCGGCCAGGCCGGCGAAACCCGCCGCATGTTCCTCACCCCCGGCCTGGTAGAGGGCTTCGGCCCGCTCCCGTGAGGCGAAAAAGGCACCGATCAACAGGCCCAAATCAATTTCCTCACCCACATCCTCCCGCAGCTCTTCGGGCAACCGCTCCTCCCAGGCCTGCGCGCAAAGATGATGGCCCAGTTCAAAGCCCTGGCACCACTGGCAGCGGGGATGGTCCGGCGCAAATCCCGCCAGCACGTCATCGCCAAGGCGGCAGGCCTCGGGCAGGCTGACCTCCTCCGCCAGCACCTGCCCGATCAGGCTGTTGTACAGCGCCAACAAGGCGCCCACCACCTCCTCCGCCTGGGCCTCGCTGTCAAATTCCGGCCCCTGGTCACCAAACAGGGGAGCCAGCCACTGCGAGGGGGGCACCAGCGCAGGAGCGGAGGCCACGGAAAACAGATAACCCTCGATCTGATAAAAACCCAGCGCCTTGCCGTCTCCGGGGACGCAGGGTTGGGCGAAATACTGCTCCAGAATCCGGCGGGAACGCGGGCTCAACGGGCTAGGGGTATCCATGGTGTCCTCCTGCGAGACGCGGCGGCGAAATTTGAGAATGGCGATCCGGGCCTCTACTTTACGCCGGCGGACCCCGGTCGGGAAAGGGCGGACGCCGGGACAGCCCCACGCCCGCCAAGATCAAGGCCAGGGCCGCCCCGTCGCGCCACGCCAGCGCCTCGCCCAGAAACACCACCCCCATGAGCACCGCCCAGGGGGGGATGAGGTAGTTGAGGTAGGAGACAAAATTCGGCCCCGCCGCCGCAATCAGACGAAAATAGATCACTTGCGGCAGGGCCGTGCCAAACACCCCCAGCACCACCACGGCCGCCAGGGCCCCTGGAGGATGGGCCGCCATGCCGGCGACGAAACCCACCCCGCCCACCGGCGCCATGAACAGCGCGGCCAGGCCGACGCTGATGGCGGCGGATTCCAAGGCCGCGCAGCGCGGCCGCAAGCGGGACAAAATGGTGGACACACCGTAGCACACCGCCCCCGCCAGCACGGCCAGCATGGCGACAAAGGCCCAGCCGTCGCCGTCACTGCTGAACGCAGGCGGGCCGGTGAGCACCACGATGCCGGCAAAGCCCAGCACAAACCCCGCCAGCCGGTAGCGGTGCAGCGGTTCACCGGGCACGAAAAAATGGGCCAGCACCATCACCACCAGGGGCATCACCGCCATCAGCATGCCCGCCACGGCACTGTCAATGTGCTGTTGTCCCCAACTGATGAGATAAAAGGGCACGACCGTGCCGATGGCGGCGATCAAAAGCAAGGCCCCCCACACGGCTTTCGACCGCGGCCAGCGGCGGCCGGTGAGCGTCACCCACAGCACCAGCACCGCGGCCGCCACCAGCAGGCGGCCTGCCACGACTTGCTGCGGCGGGAGGGCCGCGACAGCGATTTTGGTAAACATGAAGGCGCTGCCCCACATCACCGTAAGGGCCGCCAGCATGAACCAGACGGACAGACGGGGGTTCATTCCCGGCGCCCCCAGCCGGCGTGACGCCAGCCCGGACGAGGATTACGTTCTACAATAGCCAGCACAACACTTAAGAATCTTAGTGCACTTTTCCCTCATGCCCCGGCTGGACGCAATCCCCCCTGCTTTCTCCTTTTTCAAGGGGGAAATGAGAAGCTTTGCCGGTTTGCTTGGCGCTGGCTTGCTGGCCACCGTCCTGGCCGGCTGCGCCACGCCGCAGGTGGCGCCGGCAGGGGGGCAGCCCGGCACGCCTCATCTGGAACCGCACCATGCCGTGATGGCGGACGGCTACCGCCTGCCCTACAGCGTGTGGCGGCCGGCCGGCCCGCCCCGGGCGGTGGTGCTGGCCCTGCACGGCCTCAATGATTACCGCCACGCCTACGCCACCGTGGGACCCTACCTGGCCGGGCGGGGTATCGTGGTGTACGCCTACGACCAGCGGGGCTTCGGCGCAACCGAAGGCCGGGGCCTGTGGCACGGCACGGACAAGCTGGTGGACGATATGCGCACCTTGAGCCGCCTGCTGCGCCGGCGCCACCCCGGGCTGCCCCTTTATCTCTTGGGGGAGAGCATGGGCGCCGCGGTGCTGCTGGCGGCCCAGGGGGATGGCCAGGCCACCGTGCCGGCGGACGGCATGATCCTGACAGCTCCGGCGGTCTGGGCCCGCGAGACCATGCCGTTTTATCAGCGTTATCTGTTGTGGCTGGTGGCCCACACCTTCCCCCACCGCACCTTCACCGGCAAGGGCTTGAAGGTGACTGCCTCCGACAACATCGACATGCTGCGTGCCCAGGGCCGGGACCCCCTGGTCATCAAAGCCACCCGCGCCGACGTGCTGTGGGGCCTTACCAACCTCATGGACCGGGCCCTGGCCGCCGCGCCCAAGCTGCACCTGCCCACCCTCATTCTGTATGGCGAACGGGATGAGATCATCCCCAAAAAACCCGCCTGCCGCCTGCTCACCGATCTCACCTCATCGGGCAACGGCTACTGGCAGGCCGTGCTCTATCCCCGGGGCTACCACATGCTGACCCGCGATTTGCAGGCCGAACGCGTGCTGAACGATATCGTTCGGTGGGTGCTGGCGCCCGTCAAAACAACACCCCGGCCCGCTGCGGGACGGGCGGCGGCCATTGAGCGGTTTTGCGGATAACAAGGGGGCTGCGGCCGGCGGAGCGCGAGCGGACCGGGTTCAAGCGGGTGCAGACCGGCCTGGTGCATCCGGCGGCGGATTGAGCCAGCGGAGCAGCGGCTCACCGGCGTCCGGCAAGGCTTGGCCAATTGCGTCGAACGACGGCTGATTTTCCAGATAAAACAAGTGACTGTGACCGGGATCATCGCTGGCGCCGAAGCCCCGCAGAGGCACGGCGATCCCCGGCCAGCGGCTGAGCCGGCGCACCCACTCCCGCTCCCGCCGGGTTTCCCCGCAGGCATACCACACTTCCAACAGCTCCGCTGCGGCGCGGAGATAATCAATATGCCAACGCCGAGGCTTGTTGACCCGGGCATGGCGCCGCACCCGGGCCTGCACCCCGCCGGGCCCGAAGGCGCTGCCCACGTAGAGGTAATACCCCGGGAGCAAGGTCATCCGGCCCAGGCGGCCGATGGTGAGTTCGGCGCGGTCGTCGCCGCGCATCACCAGCACATAGGTGCCACTGCGTTTTTCCGGGAGCCGGTTCACGCCGCTGATCCGGAGAGCGCGTCAAGGTGAGTGTGGCGGAGAGGGCGGGATTCGAACCCGCGTGGGGCGGCAAAGCCCCCAACCGATTTCGAGTCGGTGCCGGTATGACCGCTTCGGTACCTCTCCGGGAATTTCGATTGCGAATGGAAAAGGGGGTGCGGCGGAAACACCTGCCGCACCGGCCCTAAACGACCAAGGCCCAGCGATCCCTGCTGGGCCCGATCGGCGCGTTTAACACCCCACACACTACATGGCGCAGGCAACGCCGGGGGCGCGCCTTCCACAGTACTCCGGTGGAAGTGGCCTATAGGATAAGTGTTTGTGGGGGGAACGACAAGCACCGGCGCGCAGTAAAAAAAACGAAGCGTCATGACGAAGACCCAGACGAATGCAGTTTCACGCCAGTCAGATTTCCGCATGGTGACTTTCGGACTACAGCCTCCGCCCACCCCGCCTGGCGGCGAAAAAGCCCTTGAGCAGGGCACCGCACGCGGCGGCCAGCACGCCCCCTTGCACCATCGGGCGGTGGTTCAGGCGCCCGTCCTGCAGCAGATCAAACACGCCCCCTGCCGCCCCGCTTTTGGGGTCCCGGGCGCCGAACACCACCCGCTCCACCCGCGCGTGCACCAGGGCGCCGGCGCACATGGGGCAGGGCTCCAGGGTAACGTAGAGGGTGACGCCGGGCAGGCGGTAATTGCCCAGGGCCGCGGCCGCGGCCCTGAGGGCCAGCACTTCGGCGTGGGCGGTGGGGTCGTGCGTGGCGATGGGGCGGTTCCAGCCTTCCGCCAGCACAGCGCCGTCTTGCACCACCACGGCGCCCACGGGCACTTCCCCCTCATCCCGGGCACGGCGGGCCAGTTCGAGGGCGCGGCGCATCCAGCGCTCGTCGGCGGCGGTATCAACGGCTGCCATGGCCGGGCTCACCCCGCCCTGAGGGCGGCCAATATGCCGAGCAGCAACTGGCGCGGGCTGGGAGGGCAGCCGGGGATTTTGACGTCCACCGGAATGACCTGCTCCACCGCGCCCAGGCAGGCATAGCAGGCGCCGAACTCGCCACCGTGGCAGGCGCAGTCCCCGGCGGCAATGACAAACTTGGGCGCCGGGGTGGCCATCCAGGTGCGGCGCAGGGCCGTTTCCATGTGGCGCGACACCGGCCCGGTCACCAGCAGGGCGTCGGCGTGGCGGGGCGAAGCGACGAAATGCACGCCGAAGCGCTCGATGTCGTGGTAGGGGTTGTTCAGGGCGTGGATCTCCAGCTCACAGGCGTTGCAGGAACCGGCGTCCACCTGGCGGATGGCCAGGCTGCCCTGAAAGCGCCGGTCAATGTGGCGCTTGATTTCAGCCCCTGGAGCGGCGAGTTCGCTGTCCCGCGGCGGTGCTTCCGTCACCGTGCCGCTGCGGCGGATGTGTTTGAGGATGTTGAGCATGGCCGTTCCTTAGAGGTCCTGTCCCGAATACGAGCCGTTCACCGATTTATTGCACACCGGAAAGTCGGGCACGATGTTGCCAGGGAACAGCGCTTCCAGCGCCGGCCAGTTGAACCAGCTGGGGTCGCGGGGAAAGAAACGCGCCACCCGCCCCCCCTCGTCCAGGCGCACATAAGTGATGATCTCACCGCGCCAGCCCTCCACCATGCCCAACCCCGCGCCGGCTCCGGCGCTCTCCGGCCAGGGGCAGGCCACCTCCCCCCCGGGCGGCGCAACGAGCAGTTGCCGCAGCAGCTCCAGGCTGTGACGGATTTCCACCGCGCGGATGTGCAGGCGGGCCGCCACATCGCCTTCCTGCAGGCAGGGGGAAGGCACCCGCAACCGGTTGTAGGGGGCGTAGCCGTGGTCGCGGCGCGCGTCCAGATCCTGGCCGCTGGCCTTGGCCACATAGCCCAGGCAACCCAGCCGCCGGGCCGTGGCGGCAGACAATGTGCCGGTCTCCACCAGGCGGTCTTCCAGGGCGGGATAGTCCTCCAGCAGGGGCAGCAGCGCATCCAGTTCCCCCGACAGGTCCTCGCACTGGGCCAGCAGGAGCTGGCGGCACTGGTGGGTCAGATCACGAAATACGCCGCCGGGCACGACGCGGTCCATGAGCAGGCGGTGGCCGAATACAGCCTGGCTGCCACGCTGCCAGGCTTCACGCAGCCGGGCGCATTGCATGTGGGCGAAGACGAAACCCACGTCGTTGCAAATGGCGCCGATGTCGCCCAGATGATTGGCGATGCGCTCCCGCTCGGCCAGGATGGCGCGGATAACCTGGGCCCGCGGCGGCGGCACCACGCCGGCGGCCCGTTCCAGGGCCATGCAGGCAGCCCAGGCATGGGCCACGGTGCTGTCGCCGGAGACCCGCCCCGCCAGCCGGGCCAGGCCGGTGGCATCGCGGCCCACGGCGATTTTCTCTATGCCCTTGTGCACATAGCCCAGGCGCTCTTCCAGGCACAGCACCTCCTCACCCACGGCCTGAAAACGGAAATGGCCCGGCTCGATAATGCCGGCGTGCACCGGGCCCACGGGAATTTCGTACACCGCGCTGCCCGCCACCGGGGTGAAGGGATAATCGCTGTCGGCGGGCGCCCGCTTGGGCGCCCGGCCGGCCGCGGGAAAATCCGGGCGCAGGGGAAAGTCGTTCTCCCCCCAGGCCTGATGACGGGTCCAGCGGCGCGGATCGGGATGGCCGGCAAAGACCAGGCCGAGCAAGTCGTGCGCGTGGCGCTCCAGGCGGTCCACCCCGGGAAACCAGGGGCTGTGGGAGGCCAGCTGCGGCTCGCCCAGAGGCACCCGGGTGCGCAGCACCAGGTACTCGCCCCGGCGGGCCAGGCAGGCGTGCACCGCAATCTCCCCGCCCACCGGGTCGCCCCACAGCCCGGCATGGCGCCAACCCGCAGCCGCCGCCACCCGGGCGGCGCCGCCCCAGTCGGCGGCGTTCAGCACCAGGCAGCGGGCCGGCGCCAAGTAGCCCGCCGGCTCCGCCGCGGCCGGGGTGATCCCCGCCTCCCGCAGGCGGTCGAGACAGGCCGCCAGCCAGTCGCCGCCTGTCATAGCAGATGCGCCCCCGCGATCAAGTGGGTGGCACGGTCCAGCCAGGCGGCCAGAAAGCTGGGGATGGCCAGCCCCAGCCACAGCACCAGACCCAGGTGCACCATCACCGGCAGCATGTTGGCGGCCACCGGCCCCTGGCCTTCGGGCACAGGGCCGTAGACCATGGGCTGCACATGGCGGAACAACCCGGCAAAGGCCACACCCAGCCCCGTGAGCAGCACGACGGTGAACCAGGGCTGGCTCTGCATGGTGGCGCTGAGCAGCAAAAACTCGCTGGCGAACACGCCAAAGGGCGGGAAGCCGGCGATGGCCGCCACGGCCAGCAACAGCCCCCAGCCCACTGCCGGCTGGGTGCGGATCAGGCCGCGGATGTGGTCGATGGACTGGCTGCCGGCGATGTGGGCCGCGTGACCCACGGTGACGAAAATGGCCGACTTGGTGAGGGAATGCACCAGCATGTGCAGCAGGGCGCCGAAGGTGGCCAGCGGCCCGCCCAGGCCGAAAGCGAAGGTCATCAGCCCCATGTGCTCGATGGAGGAATAGCTGAACAGGCGCTTGATGTCGCGCTGACGGTGCAAAAACAGGCCCGCCACCAGAAACGACACCAGGCCGAAGCCCATCAGCAAATGGCCCGCCAACCGGGGCGTTGCGGTAGCGGCAAGGGCGCCGTCCACCAGCATTTTCAGGCGCACCACCGCGTACAGGGCCACATTGAGCAACAAGCCGGAGAGCACCGCCGACATGGGGGTGGGGCCTTCCGAGTGGGCGTCGGGCAGCCACTGGTGCATGGGCACCAGGCCCACTTTGGTGCCGTAACCCACCAGCAGAAAGACAAATGCCAGGGCCATGATGGACGGCTGCAACTGCGGCGCAACGTCGTACAGCGTGCTCCAGCTCAGGCCCGCCGCCGGATCAGCAACTAGGTGTTGGGCGGCGAAATAGAGCAGCACGGTGCCGAACAGGGCCAGGGCGATGCCCACGCCACACAGGACAAAATATTTCCACGCCGCCTCGATGGCCTCCGGCGTGCGGTACAGAGACACCAGCAGCACGGTGGCCAGGGTGGCCCCTTCCACCGCCACCCACAGCACCCCCAGATTGTCACTGGACAGGGCCAGCAGCATGGTGAACATGAAGGCCTGGAACATGGCGTGGTAAAGGCGCATGCCGCGCGCGCCCACCCGGCCGCTGGCGTACACATGGCCCATGTAGGGACGGGAGAAAATGGCGGTGGTCAGGCCCACAAAGGCGGTCAGAACCAGCAGACAGACGTTGAAGGCGTCCACCCGCAATATGCCGCCGGCCGCCACGCCCTCGCCGGCCACGGTGACGGCAAGACCAACGGCCGCCGCCAGGGTGACGGCACTCACCACCACGTTGAGCCCTCCCGCGACGGCCAGGCGGCCGACCAGCGGCAGGCCCGCGGCCCCCAGCAGGGGCGTCAGCAACAGTACCGCCAGGGCGCTCACGGCTCGTCCTCCAGCCGCTCGCTGAGGCGGTTCATGCGGTCCACGTCCAGAGAATCGATGCTGTCGCGGATCTGGAAAAAGAACACCCCAAACAGGATCATGGCCACCAGCACGTCGAAGGCCACTCCCAGCTCCACCACCAAAGGCATGCCCCCGGTCGCTGACACCGCCGCCAGAAACAGGCCGTTTTCCATGGACATAAAGCCCAGCACCTGGGCCACGGCCTGGGCCCGGATCACCATCATCAACAGGCCGATGAGCACCACCGCCAGGCTGACGGCGACGATGTTGCGGGTGAACAGCAGCTCCTGGTGCACCAGCGGCGCCACCGCCCAGTAGCTGAAAATCACCAGGGCCAGGGCCGCCATGATGGCCAGGGCCGGATGGCTGAGGGGCTCGCGGTGACGGTCCAGCGCCAGACGGCGCACCAGGCGGC
Organism: Gammaproteobacteria bacterium; assembly: GCA_011375345.1. Lineage (NCBI taxonomy): Bacteria > Pseudomonadati > Pseudomonadota > Gammaproteobacteria > Gammaproteobacteria bacterium. The sequence goes on along the minus strand of DRLM01000124.1, from coordinate 6,836 downwards.
GCAGCATCCAGGGGATCAGCAGGGCCTTCAGGGCCAGGGTCAGCGCCGCGGAAAACAGCAGGTGCAGCTTCCCGCTGCTGCTGGCCACCACAATGGTCACCAGCGCCACCAACACCCCCTGCCAGGCAAAGGCGTGAATGGCCGCCACCAGCCGCGCCTGCTCCAGCAGCGCAAAAGACGTGAACAAGACCAGCGCCGCCAGCACCAGCATAAGCTGTTGCAACAAAGGCAGCTGCTCCAGGCTCACGCCCCCACCTCCAGAATCACGTGGCTGAGCAGCCCCAAAAGGGCCAGCAGCAGGGCCAGGTTGAGAAAAGCCGGGGCACGGAACAGGCGCATCTTGGCCAGCACTGTTTCACTCAGGGCCAGGGCCGCACCCAACAACAGCAGTTTGCCCAGCAGGGCCGCCAGCGCCAGGCCCAGGGCCGCGGCGCTGTGGTCCTGCGCAACCCCCCAGGGAAGGAACACATTGGCCAGCAGCACCCCGTAGAGCAGCAGCTTGAGCTGCGCCGCCCATTCCATCAGCGCCAGGTGGCGGCCGGAGTATTCCAGAACCATGGCCTCGTGGATCATGGTCAGCTCCAGGTGGGTGGCGGGGTTGTCCACGGGAATGCGACCGGTCTCGGCCACGGCCACCAGCACCAGCCCCGCCAGGGCGAACAGATAGGAGGGCCGGAGCAGATCGGCACCGCCGAGCTGGTAGTCCACCACCGCCGCCAGATTGGTGCTGTGGGCACTCATGGCCAGGGTGAACACCGCCACCAGCATGGCCGGCTCCGCCAGAGCGGAGACAAACATCTCCCGCGAGGCCCCCATACCGCCAAAGGCAGTGCCCACATCCATGCCCGCCAGGGCGAGGAAAAAGCGCGCCAGAGCCAGCAAGCCGGCAATCACGATCACATCGGCCACGGCGGCGGTGGCCAGATCGGTGCTGAGCAGGGGCACGGCCGAGGCCGCCAGCCAAGTGGCGCTGAACACAACATAAGGCGCGGCCCGGAACAGCAGTGAGGCGCTGTGGGACATGCGCGCCTCCTTGGCGAACAGCTTGTACAGATCCCGGTAAGGCTGCCAGGGAACCGCACCCCGGCGGTTTTGCAGACACGCCTTGAGCCGGCGCACCCAGCCCGCCAGCAGGGGGGCCAGGACGAGGTACAACAAGCCCTGCCCCAGGGCCAGCACCCAGGCGGCGGGGTTCATGCCATCAGCCACAGCAGCACCAGCAGGGTTCCCAGCGTCCAAGCCAGATAAATGCGCACATGGCCCGATTGCAGGCGCACCACCTGCCGCGCCGCCCGTTCCACGGCCCGCGCCACGGGCAGATAAAGCAGCCCCCAAAAGCGGTCGCCCACCTGCAGACGGTGGCGCAAGCGGCCGTCCTCCCGAACCTCCACCCCCTCGTCCACCTGAAACAACAGCCCGAACACCCGCCGGATGGGCTGGGCAAACGCGCTGGCGGTGTATTGCATGCGGGGCGTGGGCGGAGCGAAGCCGCAGTCCCAGGCATCGCAGCGGCGCACCCGGCGGATGCCGCGGCCGAGCAGCCACAGCCCCAGCCCCAGCACCACGAACAAGGTCAGCGCCACCAGGGGCGCACCGTAGCTGGCGGTCTGCGGTGACACCGGCGTCAGCCACAACCAGCCGTGGGCCGTGGCCTGTTGCAGGCCGTGGCCCAGGACTTGCTTGGGCACGGCGTCGAACACCTCCACGAAGGCCGTGGGCAACACCCCCAGCACCAGACAACCCAGCGCCAGCACCCCCTGGCCCGCCCGCATGCTGCGGGGCACCGGCCGGGCGCGGCGCACAGCCCGGCTGCGGGCCTGGCCCAGAAAGGCCACGCCGTAGACTTTAACGAAACAGGCCGCCGCCAGGGCGCCGGTCAGGGCCAGCATGGCCGCGGCGACGGGCACCAGGGAACGCAGCACGCCACTGTCCAGTTGCCAGGCCTGCAGCGCCGCCTGAAAAGTGAGCCATTCCGAAACGAAACCGTTGAAGGGCGGCAACGCCGCGATGGCGATGCAGCCGATGAGGAAAAACAGCCCGGTCCAGGGCATGCGCCGCAGCAGACCGCCCATTTTTTCCAGATCACGCTCATTGGCGCTGTGCAGGATGGCACCGGCGCCAAGGAACAACAGCCCCTTGAACAGCGCGTGGTTGATGGTGTGATAGAGGGCGGCGACAAAGGCCACGGTCCCCACCACCGCATGCCCCTCGGCCAGAAACAAAAGGGCCAGCCCCAGGCCGATGAAGATGATCCCGATGTTTTCCACCGAGTGATAGGCCAGCAGACGTTTGAGGTCGTGCTGCATCAGGGCATACAAAACCCCCAGCAGGGCCGAGACGCTGCCAACGACGAGCACCACCACGCCCCACTGCCAGTGGAACTGGCCGATGAGATCGAACACCACCCGGATAAAGCCGTACACCGCCACCTTCAACATCACTCCCGACATCAGCGCCGAGATGTGCGACGGCGCCACCGGATGGGCCTCAGGCAACCAGGCGTGCAGCGGCACCAAGCCCGCCTTCATACCGAAGCCGGCCAGGGCCAGCGCAAAGACCACGCTGGCCCAGCCGAAGGACAGCTCCGCGCCGCGCAGGGCATCGAAGGCAAAACCGTGGCCGAAACCGGCCAGCACCCCGAAACCCAGCAAAATGGCCAGACCCGCGAGATGCGCCATGAGCAGATACAAGAAAGCCGCGCGCCGGTTGGCGGCGTTATCATGATGAAAAGCCACCAGAAAATAGGAGGACAGGGACATCAGCTCCCAGGCGATCATGAACGAAAAGGCATCGTCGGCCAGCACCACCCCCATCATGCCCACCAGAAACAGGCCGCTGAAACCGCCCAGCACCGGCAAGGACTCGCGGCCATGCTCAAAACCCCGCAGGTAGCCCGGTGCGTACAGCCCCACGGCCGCGCCCACCACGCCAATGACACAAAGGAAAAAGCCGGACAAGGCATCCAGCCGCCACTGCCAGGGCAGCCAGGGCAGCCCCAGCGCCACCTCCGCCCGCGCCACGCCACCGTGCAGCAGCGCCCAGCCCCCGCCCATCACGGCCGCCAGCCCCGCCAGGGCAAACAAGGGCGCGCTGAACACACGCAGCAAGCGGGGATAAAACGATGCGAACAAGGCCACCAGCGCCGACAACAGCGCCAGAACCACCGCCACCGCGGCCAGCCCCAATGGAGAAAAAGCGCTCACTGGCCAGACCCGCCCGGCGACTTCAGCCGCACCCCGCGGCCGCCCCCGGCACTGACCGCCCCCTCCGCGATCAGCTCCACCCCGGCCCGCTCCAGCGCCTCCACCACCTTGACCAGGGAATCCACATTCCCCCGCACCACACCGTCACTGGCCTCCATGCGCTGGACAGTGGGCAAAGACAGGCCGGCGGCCCCGGCCAGGGCGCGCTGGTCCATCCCCAGCAAGCCCCGGGCGGCACGGATTTGGGCGGCGGTGATCATATTTCACATATCACTATAAGTTATCAACGCATCAATTGTGATGCATTTTATATCATTCACGCCCTGCCGCCGCAAACCTCCCCCCTCTTTGGCCGCTCCGCCACCGCCCCCAAGGGCAAAAGAGGGCAAAAGGGGTCAGAATAAAAGGGGTCAGAGCCCTTTTAAGACTCTTTGCGAGGCCCAACCCCGGGAAGATCAGGGCTGGCAAAATCAATAACTTAACGCTTGTTCTGAAACAGGGATACCCGCCACAGTCAGAGATTATCTCTTGTTATTAACCCGGCAATTAGGATTGTCGTGGGTTAATAGCGCGGCACAGGGATGTGCCGCCATTGGCGCAAGTCAATGCGAGCCCGCGAAATACCAGCCATTTCGCACAATGGCGCCCGTATTTCGCGGGCGGCAATCAAACAGGTCAGCACGACCTGTTTGATTGCCGGGTTAATAGCTATAGCCTGAGCCCGTCTCTTCATTCTTGCTTTCTATCTTCACCTGACAAACGCGAGTACACCTGCCGTCCCAACCAGGCCGCCACCAGGGCCTGCATTTCCGCGTTGCTCATGTACTCTGTGAAGAGTTCCTCATTCATCTCCATGCGTTCGATAAACAGAGACTCCAGCGTTTGCTTGAACAGCAACTGAAATTTATCCAGGGGATTCACCTGCGCCGCCTGTTGCAACCCTTTATCCAAAGCCGCGGCCTCCGCAATCTGGTCAAAGAACAGCTGGTCCGCCCCGGTCAGTTCGCCGCCAAAGCGCTCGTTGATGATGTCGATGAGGCGGGACAACGGCACGTTGTCCTCGCGCACCATTCCGGTTCCCACCTCACGCGGACCGTCCAGCGGTCTGGCATAACCTTCATGCAGACTGATCGAGCCTTCGCTGATCTTTTGCAGGCGGTAATATTCCAGTTCCACCTCCTCATCGAACTGGTATCCGCGCCCGCTCTTGCGCCTGGGAAGTTTCAATGCAAGATGCCTGAGCCAGGTGTAGAGTTTTTCCAGATCGCTGTCCTGGTAGGGAATCACCTGGCTGAGAAAGGTGTACAGATTGCGAAACGCCCGGGTTTTGCCACGCCAGTCCTCGGCTTCCTCCTCCGCGTCCTTCTGCAACTGCTGAAAACGGGCCACCGCTTTGTCAAGCAGCGCATTCACGGCCTTGTGATCGGAAGGGCTCTGCTTTCGTTTCGGGGCGAAGAAGATTCTCGAAAACTCATCCACCTCATCCTGAAGGTAAATACCAGAGGCATCCAGCTCGGCCTTGATCTCATATAGCCGGTCCGGATCCACCTCCTCACCTATCACCGATCCTTCATAGTATTGGCGGAAAGCCTCCTGGATTTCACCGGGGTCATTCACAAAATCGAGGACGAAGGTGTCTTCCTTGAGCGGGTGGGTCCTATTGAGGCGGGAGAGGGTCTGAACGGCCTGGATGCCTGACAGACGCTTGTCCACATACATGGTGTGCAGAAGCGGCTGGTCAAACCCGGTCTGGTATTTCTCGGCCACCAGGAGCAACCGGTATTCCGGCTTGGCAAAGGTCTCCGGCAGTTCCTTCTCTTTCACCCCGTCGTTCATTTCTACTTCGGTGTAGCTTTTACCCGGTACCTTGTCATCCTCGACCGTTCCGGAGAAGGCCACCAGAGTGCGGATCGGGTAACCCTTCTCACGAATACAGGTGTCGAAGGCCTGCTTGTATCGCACTGCCTCCAGCCGGGAGCCTGTCACCACCATGGCCTTCGCACGACCGCCGATCTTGTGGCGGGTGTGCTGCTGGAAGTGCTCGACCATGATCTCGGTCTTCTGCGCGATATTGTGCGGATGCAGTCGCATAAAGCGCGCCAGCGCCCGTGCCGCCTGCTTCCGCTCCACCTCGGGATCGTCTTCCGCCCGCTTGACCAGTTTGTAATAGGTCTTGTAGGTCACATAGTTGGCCAGCACATCCATGATGAAACCTTCCTCGATGGCCTGGCGCATGGTGTAGCGGTGGAAGGGTTCGCCGTTGCGGCCGAAAATGGCCAGGGTCTTGTGTTTGGGCGTGGCGGTAAAGGCGAAGAAACTCATGTTGGGCTGCCGGCCACGCTTGGCCATGGAGCGGAACAGGCGCTCCAGTTCCGGCTCACCCTCTTCCTTGGCCTCCTCCCGTGCCTTTTTCAGCAGATGCAGGCCACCCAGCACAGCCTTGAGTTCCGTGGCCGTCTCGCCGGACTGGGAGCTGTGGGCCTCGTCGATGATGACCGCATATTTGCGGGTCGGCAGATGTCCCCGTGCCGCCTCGCCCCGTTCCCCGGCCATCTTCAGCAGTTGCCCTGAGACAAACGGGAACTTCTGCAAGGTCGTGATGATGATGGGCACCCCGGCCTCGAGGGCCTCGGCGAGCTGACGGGAGTCCTCATCGATCTTCTGCACCACACCCTGGCGATGGTCAAACTGGTAGATGGTCTCCTGCAACTGCCGGTCCAGCACCACCCGGTCAGTGATGACCACCACGCTGTCGAACACCCGCTCATCCTTGTCGTTGTGCAGTGAGGAGAGCCGATGGGCCAGCCAGGCGATGGTGTTGCTCTTCCCGCTTCCGGCGGAATGTTCCACCAGGTAATTGTGGCCCACGCCCTCTTCCCTGGCGGCCTTCACCATCCGTCGTATCGCATCGAGCTGGTGATAACGGGGGAAGATCATGGTCTCCTTCCTGATCTTCTTCCCCTCGTCGGTCATCTTCTCCTCCACCTGGAGATGAAGAAACCGGGCCAGCAGCTCCATGAAGCTGTCACGGGCAAGCACCTCTTCCCAGAGATAGGCCGTCTTGTAATCTCGCCCCTCGGGGTCTGGCGGATTCCCCGCCCCGCCGTCATCACCCTTGTTGAAGGGGAGAAAGTGGGTCGCCTCCCCCGCCAGGCGGGTGGTCATGTGGGCCTCTTCGGTGTCCACCGCGAAGTGGACCAGGGTGCGCTTCTTGAATTCGAAGATCTTTTCGCGTGGATCACGGTCGTGCCGGTACTGATGGATCGCATCGCTCACGGTCTGGCCCGAAAGCGGATTCTTCAGCTCCAGCGTGACCAGCGGGATGCCATTGACGCTCAGCACAACGTCGAGGGACCGCTCCGACTTCGGGCTGAAACGAAGCTGACGGGTAATCGCCACCCGGTTGGCCTGATAGCGCTCTTCCAGCTCGGGGTTGAGCCCGTGTGCCGGCCGGAAGAAGGCTACCCGCAAGGTCCGCCCGAAGCACTTGAAACCATGGCGCAGGGTGGTGAGCACGCCATGGGTGTCCATCCACTTGCACAGGGCACTCAGGATCCGCTCGCCGGTTTCCTCCCCATGCAGGGCCTCCAGCTTGCCCCACTCTCTCGGCTGTGTCTCGCGGATGAATTCCAG
>DRLM01000123.1 GCA_011375345.1 Gammaproteobacteria bacterium | reverse complement strand
CCAGACAACAGGCCCCAACGCCCCATGCGTCCCTTGCTCAACACCGCCGTTACCGCCGCCCGCAAAGCAGGCGCCCTGATCGCCCGCGCCGTGGACCGGCTCGACACGCTGAAAGTGGACACCAAAGCGCCCAATGATTTCGTCTCGGAAATCGATATCAAGGCGGAGCGGATCATCGTGGAAACCCTGCAGCGGGCCTATCCCGGCCACGCCATTTTGGCGGAGGAAAGCGGGAGCCGGGGCCGGGACGAGTATCAATGGATCATCGACCCGCTGGACGGCACCACCAATTTTCTCCACGGCTTTCCCCAGTTTGCTGTGTCCATTGCGCTGAAATACCGGGGCAATATCGAAGTGGGGGTGATTTACGATCCCCTGCGCCAGGAGCTGTTCACGGCGCTGCGGGGTTCCAGCGCGCAACGGGACGGGCGGCGCATCCGGGTAACCAAGGCCCGCACCCTGGAAGGCACGCTGCTGGGCACCGGCTTCCCCTTCCGCGACCAGTCCCATCTGGACGCCTACCTGGCCATGTTCAAAACCTTTCTGCCCCAAACCGCCGGCATCCGCCGGGCCGGCTCCGCTGCGCTGGATCTGGCCTATGTGGCCGCCGGCCGCCTGGACGGTTTCTGGGAAATCGGCCTCAAACCCTGGGACATGGCGGCGGGGGTGCTGTTGGTTCAGGAAGCGGGCGGCTATGTGGGCGATTTGCGCGGTGGCGAACGCTATCTGGACAGCGGCCACCTGGTGGCTGGCTCGCCCAAGGTGTACGAGGCCATGCTGAAAGCCATCGCCCCCCATCTCACCACGGAGCTGCACTAGCCTTCCGCCCACAGTACAATGCGAACGTGTTTCAACGTCATCTGCGGATAAGCCATGGACACCTTGCCGCACCTCATCGAGCCGGCCGAACTGCACCAGCGCCTGGGCGCGCCCGGCCTGGTGCTGGTGGATCTGTCCGCCGGGGAGGTCTACCAGCAGGGGCACATCCCCGGCGCACTGCCGGTGGATTACAGCCGCTGCGTCAGCACCCAGGGCCGGGCCGGGGGCATGCTGCCGGAGCCGCCGGCGCTGAGCGCGCTCTGCGCCGGGCTGGGCCTCAGGCACGACAGCCAGGTGGTGGCCTGCGACGATGAGCAGGGCCGCAAGGCCAGCCGTTTCCTGTGGACCCTGGACGTGCTGGGGCACAGCCACCACGCGCTGCTGAACGGCGGCCGGGCGGCCTGGCAGGCTGAAGGACGGCCGCTCACCACCCTGCCTGCAATGTCCCCGCAACGGTCGGTCTTCCATGCCCTGGTGAACAAGGCGCCCATCGCCAGCCGCGATGACATCCTGGCCCGCCTGCACGACCCCGACGTGGTACTGGTGGACGCCCGCAGCCCCGCCGAATACCGGGGCGAAGACTTGCGCGCCGCCCGCGGCGGCCACATTCCCGGCGCCGTAAACATCGAGTGGAAAACGCTGCTGGACCCGGCCCGGGGCGGCCGCTTCAGACCCGCCGATACGCTGCTGGCCCGGCTCACCGCCGCCGGGGTGACGCCGGACAAACTCGTTATCGTCTACTGCCAGACCCACCGCCGCTCCGCCCTGCTGTACTACGCCCTGCGCCACTACCTCGCTTATCCCCGCGTCAAGGGCTATCCCGGCTCCTGGTCCGAGTGGGGCAATCTGCCCGACAGCCCCATAGAACATTGAGCAGGCGTGCGGTGAAAAAGGAGGAACCGCGCGATGCAGGGGGGGGACGCGCCCGGCACAGGGCACCTGCACCGGGAAAAAGGCGGGCACAGCCCACCCTGCCTTGAAAGCACCGTACCGAAACATTCACAGGAAATGACCGCGAGCACCAGAAAAAAGCCCGCGCAAGCAGCAGGGCAAACCGCCCACACCCCCTTGATGCAGCAATATCTGCGCATCAAGGCCGAACACCCGGACCACCTGGTGTTCTACCGCATGGGGGATTTCTACGAGCTGTTCTACGAGGACGCCCGCCGCGCCGCGGCGCTGCTGGACATCACCCTCACCACCCGCGGTCAGTCCGCCGGGGAGCCCGTTCCCATGGCCGGGGTGCCCTGCCATGCCGCCGAGAGTTACCTGGCCAAACTGATCAAAGCCGGCGTGTCAGTGGCCGTGTGCGAACAAATCGGCGACCCGGCCCGGTCCAAGGGGCCGGTGGAACGCAAAGTGGTGCGGGTGGTCACCCCGGGCACGGTCACCGACGAGGCCCTGCTGGAGGAACAGCGCGACACCCTGCTGGCCGCCGTGCACCGGGCCGGTGAGCGCGCGGGACTGGCCTGGCTGAACCTGGCCAGCGGCGAACTGCGGGCCATGGAAACCGACGCGGCGGCTTTGGACGACGAACTGGCCCGGCTGCGGCCGGCGGAACTGCTGGTGAGCGAAGACGCCCCGGCCCCGCCCCGGCAAAGCGGCCTGCGCCGCCTGCCGCCCTGGCATTTTGACCCGGACAGCGCCCGGCGCAGCCTCACCGGACAACTGGGCACCCGCGACCTGGCCGGCTTTGGCTGCGAGCCGGATTCGCTCATCATCCCCGCCGCGGGCTGCCTGCTGGACTACGCCCGCCAAACCCAGCGCGCCGCCCTGCCCCACGTCAGGGGGCTCAGCATCGACCGCCGCGACGAGGCCGTGATCCTCGACGCCGCCAGCCGCCGCAATCTGGAAATCGACGAATCATTGAGCGGCGCCAACACCCACACCCTGGCCGCCGTGCTGGACCGCTGCGCCAGCGCCATGGGCAGCCGCCTGCTGAAACGCTGGCTGCACCGGCCGCTGCGCTGCCGCGACACCCTGCGCCAGCGCCAGCACGCCGTGACAACCTTGATCGACGGGGCGGCATACACATCGCTACACGAGGTCTTGCGGAACGCAGGTGATATGGAACGCATCCTGGCGCGGGTGGCGCTGAAATCCGCCCGGCCCCGCGACCTCGTCAAACTGCGCCACACCCTGGCCGCCCTGCCCGGGTTGCAGGGGATGCTGGCGGCGCTGGACTCCCCCCGTCTCGCCCAACTCAAACTCGACATCGGCCACTTCCCCGCGCTGCACCACACCCTGACCTCCGCCATCGTGGCCGAGCCGCCGGCTTTGATCCGCGACGGCGGGGTCATCGCCCCCGGCTTCGACGCCGAACTGGACGAGCTGCGGGCCCTGAGCGAAAACGCCGGCCAGTATCTGCTCGATCTGGAGGCGCGCGAGCGGGCCCGCACCGGCATCGCCAATTTAAAAGTGAGCTACAACCGGGTGCACGGCTACTACATCGAAATCAGCCGGGTTCACAGTGACAAGGCGCCCGACGACTACATCCGCCGTCAGACCTTGAAAGGCGCGGAGCGTTTTGTCACGCCCGAACTGAAAGGCTTCGAAGACAAGGTCCTGAGCGCCCGGGAGCGGGCCCTGGGCCGGGAGAAAGGGCTCTACGACGCCCTGCTGGAGAGCCTGCTGGAGCCCTTGCCGGACTTGCAGCGCTGCGCCGCCGCGCTGGCGGAGCTGGACGTGCTCGCCACGTTTGCCGAGCGGGCGGTGGCGCTGGACCTCAGCGCGCCGGAACTCAGCGAGCGGCCCGGCATCCACATCCAGGGCGGCCGCCACCTGGTGGTGGAACAAACCCTGGAAACGCCCTTCGTGCCCAACGACGTGGAGTTGGACGCGGAGCGGCGCATGCTCATTATCACTGGGCCGAACATGGGCGGAAAATCAACCTACATGCGGCAAACGGCGCTGATCGTGCTGCTGGCACATGTGGGCTGCTTCGTCCCCGCGCGGGCCGCCACCCTGGGCCCGGTGGACCGGATTTTCACCCGCATCGGTGCGAGCGACGACCTGGCCTCGGGCCGTTCCACCTTCATGGTGGAAATGACGGAGACGGCGAATATTCTCCACAACGCCACCGCGGCCAGCCTGGTGCTCATGGACGAAATCGGCCGCGGCACCAGCACCTTCGACGGCCTGTCCCTGGCCTGGGCGGCGGCGGAACACCTGGCCCGGGAACTCGGGGCCATGACCCTGTTCGCCACCCATTACTTCGAACTCACCGGCCTCGCCGAACAGCTTCCGGGCGTGGTCAATGTGCACCTGGATGCGGTGGAGCATGGCGACAAAATCGTGTTTCTGCACGCCGTCAAAGCGGGGCCGGCCAACCAGAGTTACGGTCTGCAGGTGGCGGCCCTGGCCGGGGTGCCACAAGCGGTGATTGCCGCAGCCCGGCAGCGGCTGGCGACCCTGGAGACGGAGACTGCCGCAAGGCCCGCCGCACCTGAACCGCAGATGTCCCTGTTTGCGCCGGCGGACAACCCGGCGGTCACCGAACTGAAGACCCTGGACGTGGACAACCTCAGCCCGCGGCAGGCGCTGGAAACACTGTACCGGCTGAAAACGCTGGTGGAATGAACGCCTTGTCACCACGGAGGGCCCAAACAACATCTTCACCACCCCGGCATGGACAAATCCGGCTCTTGCCACTATCGTTGATTTTTTCTCCCGCCCAGCCCCCACCATGACAGCCCTGCTCAACATCAACAACATCGAATGCCGCTACGACGCCACGCCGGTTATTCAGGACTTCAGCCTGCACGTAAACAAAGGTTGCATCGCTTGTCTGCTGGGTTCCAGCGGCTGCGGCAAAACCACTGTACTGCGTGCCATCGCCGGATTTGAACCTGTCACCCAGGGCGAAATCGTGCTGGACGGCAGCATCGCCTCGCGTCCCGGCTTTACCCTG
>DRLM01000122.1 GCA_011375345.1 Gammaproteobacteria bacterium | reverse complement strand
GGGTGCGGGAATTGCCACTGACGTTGACCCGCCGCACGTATACCCGCTTGCCCGGATCCACAAAAAACGTGAGCGTCACGGTGCGGGCCGCGCGATCGAGCTCGGGAACGGGGTTGATGTTGGCGAAGGCGTAGCCCTCATTGCCCAGCCGGGTGCTGATGGCATCCACACTGTCCGTCACACGCCGGCGGGAAAACACTTCGCCGGGCATGACACCGATCAGCGCTTCCAGCTCTGCCTGGGGCACCACCATTTCACCGGCGAGGCGCACCGCCGCCACCGTGTACACGTCACCCTCGCTGATATTCACAGTGATATACACCCCCTGCTTGTCGGGGGTGATGGCGACCTGGGTGGAATCGATGCTGAAATCCACATAGCCCCGGTCGAGATAGTAGGAGCGCAAGGCTTCCAAATCCCCGGCCAGCTTTTGCCTGGAGTACTGATCGTTGCCGGAAAACAAAGCGCCCAGGGTGGGTGGTGTCAGTTGAAACACATCCAGCAGGGTTTCATCGTCAAAGGCATGATTGCCGATGATGCTGATGCCACGGATCTTGGCCACCTTGCCCTCATTGATTTTCAGCAGCACCTCTACGCGGTTTCGCTCCAGCGGTTTGACTTGCGAACTGATGCGGATGCCGTACTTGCCCCGGGCGAAATACTGCCGCTCCAACTCCAGTTCCGTTTGCTCCAAAACGGAATGATTGAACACCTGACCCTCGGCCAGGCCGATACGCTTCAAGGCATCACGCAACTCGTCATCGCCGATATCCTTGTTCCCTTCAAACTCCACCTTGGCGATGGACGGCCGTTCCGCAACCTTGACGATCAGCACTTTCCCTTCCCGGGCCAGCTCCACATCGGAAAAGAAACCCGTTTTAAACAGGGCACGCACCGCTTCCGCAGCGCGTTTTTCAGTCAGGGTCTCCCCCACCGCGAGAGGCAAATAATTGAAGACCGTGCCGATTTCTATCCGTGTCAGGCCCTCCACCTTGATGTCCCCGATGACGAAATCGGTAAAGGCAAGCGCCGGTCTGGACAACAGCACACAGGCCAGCACCAGGCACGCGGCCCAAACCCCGTTCACGCGCCGCTTGGAAGAGTTCAAGCAAAAATTCCCACTATATCGTTGTAAAACGCCACCACCATCAACATCATCAACAGCACCATCCCCAACTGCTGCCCCGCAGCCTGGGCCGCCTCGGTCAAGGGGCTGCCTTTGATGAACTCAATGGCGAAAAAAAGCAGATGGCCGCCGTCCAGCACCGGAATAGGCAAGAGGTTCAACACCCCCAGGCTGATGCTGACAACGGCGAGAAAAGTCAAAAAGGACACCAGGCCCGCGTCGGCGGAACTGCCGGCATACTTGGCGATGCTGATGGGTCCACTGATGTTGGACATGGACACCTGGCCCGCCACCATGCCCCATAACATGCGCACCGTGAGCACGGAAATGTCCCAGGTTTTCTGAAGGGCCGCGCCCAAGGCCGTGGTGGGCGGGTATTTCAGCTCCGTCTGCCAGCGCTGGACAAAGGCCTCACTCACTTCCACACCGGCCCCGATAAAGCCGTAGTCGCCACCGTCCTCGTCATGTCTCGTGGCCGGCGTCAGCGGCAGTTCCACCTCGCTGCCGGCGCGCCGCAGCGTCACCATCATGGTTGCGGCAGGGTGAGCGCGGACGTATATCACCCACGCCTCCCAGTCTTCCACGGGCTGACCGTCGACACTGAGAATACGATCCCCCGGCCGCAAGCCGGCGGCGGCAGCAGCGCCGCCCGCCTCCACCGTGCCAATCACCGGCGGCAGCTTCGGCTCCGCGGGGGTAAAGCCGATAAGTTCCATCAGATTGCCCCGCTCCAGTTGCGCCGCCACGCTGGAAATATCGAGGCGCCGCAGTCGCTGTTGCCCCGTCACACTCTCGACCGTGACCGCCACGGCGTGCTGGTCCAGGGTGCTGTTGATAATGGCCAGGGCCACATGGCGCCAGGTGGGTGTGGGCTCGTCACCCACGGCGACAATGGTTTCCCCGTATTCAAAGCCCGCAGCCTCAGCGGGACTGCCGGGCGCCACCTCGCCCACCACCGGTTTCAGGCCGGTGACCCCCAGCACAAAGATCAGCCAATAGGCCACGATGGCGAACAAAAAATTGGCCAGCGGCCCCGCCGTCACGATGGCGGCACGCGCCCCCAGGGACTGATTATTGAAAGCCCGGTGGCGTTCCTGCGGCGCCACCTCCCCCTCCCGTTCGTCGAGCATGCGCACATAGCCCCCCAAAGGAATGGCGGCCAGCGCATATTCAGTCTGGTCCGGCCCCTTGCGCACCGACCACAGGGGCTTGCCGAAACCGATGGAAAAGCGCAACACCTTGACACCCATGCGCCGCGCCATCCAGTAATGGCCGTATTCATGGAAGGTGATCAACAGCCCCAGGGCGATGACAAAATAAAATACAGAGGACAAAACGCCACTCACGATGCCGCCCCCGACCGGGCCACGGCGGCCTCCGCCCGGCACCGGGCTTCGGCATCCACCGTCAAAATGGCCTCAAGCCTGTCCACAGGGGAAGTGGGCGCCGTCGCCAAAACCGCGCGCACCACCTCGGCGATGGCAGTAAAGGAAATCCGGCGTTCGAGGAAAGCCTGCACCGCCACTTCGTTGGCGGCGTTCAACACCGCCGGGGCGGCACCACCGGCCTGGAGCGCCTCATAAGCCAGCTGGAGACAGGGAAAACGCTGCCTGTCCGGAGGCTCGAATTCCAGCCGGGCCACCTCGAACAAGTCCAGGGTACGCACCCCCGCGTCAATGCGCTGCGGCCACGCCAGGGCGTGGGCGATGGGGGTGCGCATGTCCGGACTGCCCAACTGGGCCAGCAGCGAGCCGTCGGCATATTCCACCAGCGAGTGGATCACACTCTGGGGATGCACCACCACCTCGATCCGCGCCGGCGGCAGGCCGAACAAGTAGCAGGCTTCGATGACTTCCAGGCCTTTGTTCATCATGGTCGCGGAATCCACGGAGATCTTGCGGCCCATGTCCCAGTTGGGATGGGCACAGGCCTGCTCCGGTGTCACCTCGCGCAGCTCGGCGGCCGCCGCCGTGCGAAACGGCCCCCCGGAAGCGGTGAGCAAAATGCGCCGCACCCCCACGGCGGCCAAAGACTGGTGCCCAACGCCAGCGGGCAGGCACTGGAACACGGCGTTGTGTTCGCTGTCCACGGGCAGCAACTGCGCACCGTAACGGTTCACAGCGTCCATGAACAGGGGGCCGGCCATCACCAGGGCTTCCTTGTTGGCCAGCAGAATACGCTTGCCCGAGCGCGCCGCCGCCAGGGTGGGGCGCAGCCCCGCGGCGCCGACGATGGCGGCCATAACCACGTCGGTATCGGGATGGGCGGCAATCTGCTCCAGCCCCTCCGCACCCGCCAGCACTTCCACCGTCGGCGCCGCCTCCCGCAAGGCCGGTCGGAGGCGGGCGGCTGCGGCCTCGTCGGCCATTGCGGCAAAGGCGGGTTGAAAGCGCCGGCACAGCGCCAGCAGCCCCGCCACATCGCGGTGGGCACTTAAGGCAAAGATGCGAAAGCGCTCGGGGTGACGGGCCGCCACATCCAGGGTGCTGGCGCCGATGGAGCCGGTTGCTCCCAAGACGGTCAGTCTTTTCAATGGGGCGCTCCCATCACGCTCAAACCAAAATAGAACACCGGTGCCGCCGCGGTGATGCTGTCGATGCGGTCCAGGGCCCCACCGTGGCCGGGGAGAAAATGTCCGCTGTCTTTCACTCCTGCCCGGCGCTTGCCCACACTCACCAGGAGATCCCCCACCACGGACAGGGCCGCCGTCACCACGGTGAGCAGCACCAAGCCCAGCCAGGCACCACCGCTCCAGGCCAGCATCTCCCCCCCGATCAACGCGGCCAGCGCCGCCGCCACTACCCCGCCAGCGACACCCTCGATGGATTTGCCGGGGCTGATCGCCGGCGCCAGCTTGTGCCGGCCGAAACGGCGGCCGGCAAAATACGCCCCGCTGTCGGCACACCAGACGAGGGTGAATAATAGCAGAACCCAGGCGGGCCCCTGTTCCCCCAGGGCCCGCAGGCTCACCACCGCCCACCACGCAGGCACCAAAACCGCCACCCCCAGGGCGGCGCCGCCCAGCGGATTCCAGGCTTGGGCGGGAAGCGCCCGGCACCGGTGCCGGGCCATGCGGACCGCCAGCACTGTCCACAGCAAGACGCTGACCACAGCGCTCACCGTCACCGCCAGGGTGGTACCCGCCAGGGGATAGAACAGGAGCAGGCACACACCGACCGCGCCGGTGAAGATGACGCGCCCCGGTGGGGGCAGGGCGATCAAGCGCGACCATTCCCAGGCCCCAACGACGATCACCAGCCCGATCAGTGCCGCGAACAAAGGACCGGGCCAGGCAAGCACCGCCCAGACGAACAAGGGAATAAGCACGGCGGCGGTCAGCAGACGCCGCTTGAGCTCCACCGTCACCACCGCCAGGACCTGAAATGCGCCAACGGAGCATCCGGCCGATCAATAACCGGCAACAGCAGCGACACCTGGCCAAAGCCGGCCGGGGAAGCCCGTCGTCGGGTTTGGGGGAATGGTTCCAAGAAACGGAAGAGCGGGAACAGGGCGTCGCGGACCCGGGGCGCACAGTCAGTGGCAGTTGACGAAAAATCGCGGCAATACGGACCGCGCCCCCGCTGCTTCAGCCGCTTCATCCCAAACCCGACTGGCTTCTAGGCACCTTTGGCCTGCTCCGCCTCCACTTGCTCCCCGGTGCGGCCGAACCGGCGTTGGCGCCCGGCGTAGGAAAGCAGCGCTTCTTCGAAGGCGGCCTTGTCAAAATCCGGCCACAGCACGTCAGTGAAGTAGAGTTCACTGTAGGCCAGCTGCCACAGCAGAAAATTGCTGATGCGCTGCTCGCCTCCGGTGCGTATGAACAGATCCGGCTCGGGCAGGCCGTAGAGCGCCGTGTGGGACGCCAGTTCGTTTTCGGTCACTTCTTCCGGGCGCATCTCACCCCGGGCAATCTGTTCACCCAGCCGGCGCGCAGCATTGGCAATGTCCCAGCGCCCCCCGTAATTGGCCGCCACCACCAGCTTAAGGCCGGTGTTGCCCGCCGTCAGGGCCTCGGCGTCGGCGATATCGTTTTGCAGCCGCACCGGCAGGCCACCACGATCACCGATCACCCTGAGCTGCACCCTGTTGTCGTGCAGGCGCCGGCTTTCCCGCTCAAGGGCGGTGGAGAACAATTCCATCAACAACGTGACTTCTTTTTGCGGCCGCCGCCAGTTTTCGCTGCTGAAGGCAAACAGCGTCAAGACCTCTACGCCCTTTTCCCCACAGGCCTGCACCACCTGCCGCACCGCCTCCATGCCGGCACGGTGACCGGCAATGCGCGGCATCATGCGCTTGCGGGCCCAGCGACCGTTGCCATCCATGATGATGGCTACGTGCCTCGGCACGCCATTGCCAGACATCAGGGCGATTTCTTTTGCTTTTGACATTGAACCTGACAAACCCGCTGCCTGCCACCAAACACCGTGGGAACCCAACCGTGCAGCAGCGGCTTAGATCTCCATCAGTTCCTTTTCTTTCGCCGCAAGCAGGGCATCGATATCAGCGACATAACGGTCGGTGAGCTTTTGCACCTCGTCCTGACCACGGCGTTCCTCATCCTCGGATATGCTTTTGTCTTTGACCCGTTTCTTCAGCTCATTGTTGGCATCCCGGCGGATATTGCGCACGGCCACCCGCGCGCTTTCCCCTTCACCCCGCACCACCCGGATGAGATCCTTGCGGCGTTCCTCGGTCAGGGGCGGCAGGGGAATGCGCATGACGGTTCCCGAGGTGGCGGGATTGAGCCCCAGATCGGAGTTCAAAATCGCTTTTTCGATCACTGGCACCATGTTTTTGTCCCAGGCGGTAACGGTCAGGGTGCGAGCGTCGGCCACGGCCACATTGGCCGCCTGGGACAGCGGCACCTCGTTGCCGTAATACTCCACTGTAATATGATCGAGCAAACTGGTGTGCGCACGGCCGGTACGGATTTTCGACAGCTCATCCTTCAACGCGGCGACGCTCTTTTGCATGCGTTTCTCCGCCTGCGTCTTGATATCGTCGATCATGAAACTTCCCCCTTTTCCACCAAGGTACCCACCTCTTCTCCGGCGATGATACGCGCCAGGCCGCCCGGGCGGGTGATATCAAAAACGCGCAACGGCATGGCATAGTCCCGGCAAAGGACCATGGCGGTGGCGTCCATCACCCCCAGATTGCGGCGCAAAGCCTCATCGTAGGTCAGGCGGCGGTAGCGCTCGGCGCCGGGGTCTTTGAACGGATCGGCGGTATACACGCCATCCACTTTGGTGCCCTTGAGCAACAGATCGGCGTTGATTTCTATAGCCCGCAGACTGGCCGCCGAGTCTGTGGTGAAAAAGGGGTTGCCGGTGCCGGCGGCGAACACCACCACCCGTCCCTTTTCCAGGTGGCGCACGGCGCGCCGGCGGATGAAATCTTCGCAGATCTGGTTGATCTTGATGGCAGACATCACCCGGGCGGGCACGTGGCGCTTTTCCAGGGCATCCTGCAGGGCCAGGGCATTCACCACCGTGGCCAGCATACCCATCTGATCGGCGGTGACCCGGTCTATCCCCGCCGCCGCCAGC
>DRLM01000121.1 GCA_011375345.1 Gammaproteobacteria bacterium | reverse complement strand
GGATGTCCTGACCCTGGCCAAGGCGCTGCATTAACCCGGCAATTAGGATTGTCGGGTTAATAGCGCGGCACAAGGATGTGCCGCCATTGGCGCAAGTCAATGCGAGCCCGCGAAATACCAGCCATTTCGCACAATGGTGCCCGTATTTCGCGGGCGGCAATCAAACAGGTCAGGACGACCTGTTTGATTGCCGGGTTAATAGGTAATACAAGCCTGTGTTGACATGGGATGCAGCGGGGGACGGGGACGTCCCCGTTTCTTTTTGCGTCGCGCACCGCTTTGTTACACTCAATGGCTTCTGGTGCAATGCTTCGCGGCGGGACGCAACAGCACCACCCGACAAAACCAAACCATCCAGCCCATGACCTACTGCTTAGCCATCAAAGTGGACGACGGCCTGGTGCTTGCCTCAGACTCCCGCACCCACGCCGGCCTGGACGATATCAGCGTCTACAGCAAGATGCATGTCTTCAACGCGCCGGGAGAACGGCTGTTCGTGGTATTGAGCGCCGGCAATCTGGCCACCACCCAGGCGGTGATCAATCTGTTGCAGCGGGACATGGCCGATCTCCACGCCAAACCCAGCCTGCGCACCGTTGACTATCTGTCCGACGCGGCCGACTATGTGGGCCGCCTGAGCTGCCAGGTGCAAAAGTCCCACGGTGACAAAACGCCGCATCAGGGGCTGAACCTGGGAGCCACCTTCATCGTGGCGGGCCAGATCAAGGGCCAGGCCCATGATATGTATCTGGTCTACCCGGAAGGCAACTGTATCGCCGCCTCGCCCGGCAAGCCGTATTTGCAGCTCGGCGAGACCAAGTACGGCAAGCCCATTCTCGACCGCATCATCACGCCCCAGACCTCTCTGGCCGACGCCGCCCGCTGTGCCCTGGTGTCGCTGGATTCCACCATGCGCAGCAACCTCTCTGTGGGACCGCCCCTGGAGCTGGCCATTTACGCCCAACGCGAGTTCGCCCTGCAACAGCAGCTCACCCTGCAGGCCGATGCCCCCTTCATCGCCGCGCTGCAACAGCAGTGGGGAGAAGGCCTGAGCCGCGTCTTTGCCTCCCTGCCCCGCTTCCCCTGGGAAACACCCGACGGCCGCACCGGCGCCGGCCGGGACCAACCCGGCACTTAGTAAACCTGGTTGACTATTAACCCGACAATCCTAATTGCCGGGTTAATAATAACCCGGACAAGGATTTAAGCTCGACACTTCTCATGTTGCGTCTTCCCGGGAAGTGCGATGACCGAGCACCCCCCTGTCGCCCGCCTCATAATCCGCGCCTTCCGCCATTTTGAGGTGGAACTGCTGCGCCGTCTGCGGGAACAAGGCATCAGTGACATCAGCTACGCCAACCTCAACGTGATCCGGCATCTGGACCGCCAGGGCCTGCGCCTGCCCGCCCTGGCGCCGGCGTTTTCCCGCTGTGCCCACCCTCGCCCCAGCCGCACCCTGGTGCTCACCGATCCGGCCTTCAACTTTCGCGCTGTGCCGGGATTTGGGGACCGCTTTGCCTCCGCCTGTACGGCGCCTACGGCCGCTTCGGCCCCACCCGTCTCATCAAGGCGCTGGTCAAGGACCACGCGGCCTTTGGGGCATCCCTGAAGAACATCGCGGACTTTGATTTCGACCGCATCATCGTCTCCCACGGCAACGTCGTGGCAGCCGGCGGCAAAACCGTCTTCACCGCCTGGCTGGATCCGGACGGTGCCTGGCCGCCGGCCGTCGAATAAACCCGGCCCGGGCGCTACACTACGGGGCCATGAGCCGCAGCCGCATCTCTCTGGCCATCGCCGCCGTCTTCGTGGGCACCCTCCTGCTGCTGGCGGCGCTGCGCCCCACTCCGCCTGCCGCCGGCGGCACCGCCAAAGCACACGGCGGCGCGCTCAAGTCCTGGCAATCCCTCCGGCCGTTCAAACTGCCCCGCCGCGCCCTGGCCGCCGTGGCGGCCCGGGGCCACCTCTACGTCATCGGGGGCATGGACGGCAACGGCCATTACGTCGCCCCGGTGGAATACGCCCCCATTCTGGCCGACGGCCGCCTGGGGCCCTGGCGCCAGACCAGTGCCTTGCAGGAGCCCCGCTTCTATCTCGCCACCGTGGCCCTGGACGGTTATCTCTATGCCCTGGGGGGCGCCAGCGGCCCCCGCGGGGAAGACAACCGGCCCAGCGCCACCGTGGAGCGGGCGGCGATACAGGCCGACGGGAGTCTGGGACCCTGGCAGCGGCTGGCCTACCTCACCACCCCCCGGCGCGGCCTCAAGGCCGTGGTCCGCGGCCGCCATATCTACGCTCTGGGCGGCTACAACGGCAGCTTTCTGAAGTCGGTGGAACACAGCCGCGTCGCGGCGGACGGCACACCCGGACCCTGGCGGCCGGACCCCGAGCGGGCCCGGGTCAGCCGCTATATTCATTCCGCCGCCGCGCTCGGCCATCATCTCTACCTGTTGGCGGGCCATGTGCAACACCAAAACCGCATGAGTTACGGCGATGTGGAAAGCGCCGCCCTGCGCCCCGACGGCAACCTGAAACCCTGGCATATCCAACCCAGCCGCCTCAACGTTCCCCGCTTCATCGCGGAGGCTTTCGCTTTAGAAAACCACCTCTACATACTGGGCGGCCACGACGGCGGCCGGCGCCTGCGCAGTGTGGAATACGCCCCCGTGGATGAAACGGGCCGGGTCGGCCCCTGGACTGAAACCACCCCTTTGCCCGAACCGCGCAGCGCGGCGGCCGTGGCCGTGTGGCAGGGGCGGGTTTACGTGCTGGGGGGGATGGGCGGGAGCCGCATTCTCAGCACTGTCACGATGAGCCGGCCGCGGTCACGCTGACACCGAGGTGGCGCTCCCGCCGCACCCCGTGCCGGGCCTGGCCCGGCCCACAGCATCAACACGGGTTTGCGGCTGGAATACGGATGCAGGTACCCTGTCTGTACTGAAGGGAACAAAGCAGGCATATACGCCGCACGGGAGAGGAACCCATGGCCGACTTCAATCCCGCATTTGAGATCATGATCCGCAATGAGGGGGGCTATCAGCTCCACAATGTTTCAGGTGACCGCGGCGGGCAGACCTATGCCGGCATCGCCCGCAACTTCCACCCCGGCTGGGAAGGCTGGCGCTACATCGACAGCAACGATCTGGACAATCCGGCGCTGTCCCGGTCTGTCCGCAACTTCTACAAAACGGCGTTTTGGGATGCCGTCAACGGTGACAGCATCGCCAGGCAAAAAATTGCCGAAAGCCTGTTCGACTTCGCGGTCAACGCCGGGCCGCGCACCGCCATCAAGCTGGCGCAACTGGTGGTGGACACGGTGCCCGACGGCATTATCGGCCCCAAGACCCTGGAGAAACTCAACGCGGAAGAGGAAGACAGCTTCGTGGCCAAATACGCGCTGGCGAAAGTGGCACGCTACGCGGAAATCTGCAACCGCGACCGCAGTCAGAGCAAATTTCTGTTGGGATGGATCAACCGCACACTGAGGGGGCTGGCATGAATCTGTTAGGCATAGGCAGCATCATCGAGGGGGTCGGCAAAATCGCCGATGACTTGTTCACTTCCGATGAAGAGCGGATGAAGATCGCTTTGCAGGAGAAGGGGCTGGAGGCCGGCCTGATTCAAGGCCAGCTGGACATCAACAAGGCCGAGGCCCAACACAAGAGCGTGTTCGTCGCCGGCTGGCGGCCCTTTATCGGCTGGGTGGGCGCTGTGGCACTGGCCTATCAGTTCATCCTCTATCCTCTGATGACCTGGGGCTGGACCTTCATGCAGGCCAAAGGCTGGATCCCCGCCGAACTCAAGCCGCCCCCCATCCTCGACGCCCAGGCCTTGTGGGTGGTGCTGACCGGCATGCTGGGCATCGCCGGCATGCGCAGCTTTGACAAATTCAAAGGCACCCAGACGGACAGTATCACCCCGAAGAAGTAACCCCGTCCGCCAGCACGCAGCACACCACATGCCCACCGGCCACCGTCACCGCTGGCGGATACTGGCGGCGGCACTGCTCGCGTGCCCGGGGGCAGCGGGGATGAAAATAGCATCCCTCCGGTGGCTGGACGGGCGAGGGGAGATCGCCCGCCAAGGGCGTGACATCGGCCCGGCCTTTCCCGTGCACGGTGGGCACGGCGGCCAGCAACGCCTGGGTGTAGGGATGGCGGGGCGCATTCAACACCGCATCCACCGGTCCGGATTCCACAATGCGGCCCAGATACATCACCGCCACCTCGTGGGCAAGGTAGTGCACCACGGACATGTTGTGGGTGATGAACAAATACCCCAGGCCCAGCGCCTCTTGCAGGGATTTGAGCAAGTTGAGGATCTGCGCCTGCACCGACACATCCAGGGCACTGGTGGGCTCGTCGCAGACAATGAACCCGGGCTGTACCGCCAGGGCCCGGGCGATGCAGATGCGCTGGCGCTGGCCCCCGGAGAATTCATGGGGGTAGCGGCCTTTGGCCGCGGCGCCCAGGCCCACCTGCTCCAGCAACTCACCGACCCGCCGCTCCCGCCCGGCCCGGCGCGTCACCACTTTGAGCGCCGTCATCCCTTCGGCAATAATATCCTCCACCCTGAGGCGCGGATTCATGGCGGAATACGCGTCCTGAAAAACAATCTGCAGCCGGCGGCGACAGGAACGCATCGCACCGTCGTCCAGGCCCGCCACAGCCACGCCGTCGTAGCGCACCCGCCCCCGGGTGGCCGGGATAAGCTGCAAAACTGCCTTGCCCACGGTGCTCTTGCCACAACCGGACTCCCCCACCAGGGCCAGGGTGCGGCCCCGCGCCACCTGCAAACTGACCCCGTCCACCGCCCGCACCTGGCCCGGCGCGCGGCGCAGCAGACCCCGGCGCAAGGGAAAATACACGGCCAGATCCTCCACCTCCAGCAGCGGTGCAGCGGCGGCCGCTGCCAGCGGCGGCGGGCTGGCGGCAGGCACGGCGGGCGCGCCGCCGGCAGGGCCGGGAAACAGGCAGCGGACGCGCCGGCCGCCGGCGCCACCCTGCCAGGGCGGCGGCGCCGCGCGGCAGGAGACCGCCGCCCGCGGGCAGCGCTCGGCGAAGCGGCAGCCGCGGAAGCGGGCGTCCAGGGGCGGCACCTGCCCCTTGATCGCCGGCAGCGGCCGGTCCCGCCGGGCGCCCTCGGGCAGGGCCGCGAACAGGGCCTGGGAATAAGGGTGGGCGGGGGCGGCGAAGAAGGCGGCGCGGTCCGCCTGTTCCACCAGTTGGCCGGCGTACATCACCGCCACCCGGTCGGCCATGCCCGCCACCACCCCCAGGTCATGACTGATCAGCAGCAACGCCATGCCCGTGTCACTTTGCAGCTCGCGCAACAAGGCCAGAATCTGCGCCTGGACGGTGACATCCAGCGCCGTGGTGGGCTCATCGGCAATGAGCACCTCAGGCTCGCCGGCCAGGGCCATGGCGATCATGACCCGTTGTTTCATGCCGCCGGACAGTTGGTGCGGATAATCCCGGGCGCGCCGCCGGGGATCGGGGATGCGCACGGCATCGAGCAACGCCACCATGTGCTCCTGCAAGGCCCGGCCCCGCAGGCCGCGGTGGCGCCTGAGCGCTTCACCGATCTGCTCGCCCACGGTGAACACGGGGTTGAGGGCGCTCATGGGCTCTTGAAAGATCATGGCCATGCGGGCGCCCCGCACGGCGCTGAGAGCGGCCTCGGACAGGCCGAGCAGTTCCTCTCCCCCCAAGCGCACGCTGCCCCCGGCCCGGGCGCTGCGCGGCAGCAGCCCCATCAGCGCCAACGCGGTCATGGATTTGCCACAACCGGACTCGCCCAGCAGGGCGAAGGTCTCACCGCCCCCAAGGTCAAAACTGACGCCGTCCACCGGACGCCGCTCCCTCCCGCCCGCGGCCAGGGCAACGCCGAGTTCCCGCACCCGCAAGACCGGCCCGGCCACGACTCAAAGAACCAGCCGCGGCACGGCGGCAAGGAGTTTCTGGGTATAGGGATGGCGCGGCCGGCCGCACACTTGCGCCGTGGGGCCGCGCTCTACGATGCGGCCGCCGAACATCACCGCGGTCTCGTCGCTCACGTATTCCACCACGCCAATGTTGTGGGTGATGAACAACAAGGTGAGTTGATGCTCGTCGCGCAGGCTTAACAGCAGTTGCAACACTTCCGCCTGCACTGACACGTCCAAGGCGCTGGTCACTTCGTCGCAGACAATGAAGCGCGGCTGCAGGGCCAGGGCCCGGGCGATGCCGATGCGCTGGCGCTGGCCGCCGGAGAATTCATGAGGATAGCGCCACAGGTGCTCGGGCGCCAGTTGCACCCGTTGCAACAGACTCCGGGCCCGCTCCAGCCTCTCTTCTTTGGAGGCACCGAGGCCATGGGCCTTCATGGGCTCGGTGAGGGTCTCGGCGATGGTCAGGCGGGGATTGAGGGAGGACATGGGATCTTGAAAAATGATTTGCAGCTCCCGCCGCAGGGGCCGCACCTGGGCCCGGCTGAGGCCGGTGATGTCCCGGCCCGCATAGTGTATCTGCCCCCCGGTGGGCTCCGCCAGGCGCAATATCGCCCGCCCCAAGGTGGTCTTGCCGCAGCCGGACTCGCCCACCAGGGCCAGGATCTGCCCCTTGGGGATGGCGAGATCCACGCCGTCCACCGCTTTGACGTAATCGGCGGTGCGGCGCAGCAGGCCTTTTTTGACGGGGAAATAAACTTGCAGATCCCGCAAATCAATCAGCGGCGGGGGGGACGATATCTCCCCCGCCCCCCCTTTTGCAAAGGGGGGGGCAGACACGTCAGCATGTGACGCCGGCACGCGACGTCCGCCGGCAACGCCCATGTTTTGTTTCTCATTTTGAATCAAGCGCTCTTCTTCCTCCCCCCTCTGCCTGAGGCCGGCCGGGGAGGGGGGGCTGTTTCTCTTCAGATTCTCCGGCAAGGCCGCCAGCAACTGCCGGGTGTAATCATGCCGGGGATGGCGCAATACCTCGTCCACAGTGCCACTTTCCACGATCTTGCCCAAACGCATCACCGCCAGCCGCCGGGCCATTTGCGCCACCACGCCGAAATCGTGGGTGATGAACAACATGCTCATGCCCTTGCGCTCCTGCAAGTCGCGCATGAGCCGCAGGATTTCCGCCTGCACGGTCACGTCCAGGGCGGTGGTGGGCTCGTCGGCGATGAGCAGGTCCGGCTCGCAGGCCATGGCCATGGCGATCATGACCCGCTGGCGCTGGCCGCCGGAGAGGCGGTGGGGATAGTCGTCCACCCGCTCTTTGGCCTTGGGAATCTGCACCTGCTCCAGGGCCAGGATGGCCCGCTCCCGCGCTTCCGAGGCCGCCATGGCGGGACGGTGGATCTGCAAGGCCTCCATAATCTGGTCGCCGATGGTGAACACCGGGTTCAGCGAAGTCATGGGCTCTTGGAAGATCATGGCCATGCGGGCGCCGCGAATGGCCCGCTTGCGCGCTTCCGACGCGGTGAGCATGTCCACCCGTTCCACCCGGCCGTCGTCGTGGCGGTAGTCGAAAGCGATGCGACCGGCGGGGTGGTGGCTGATGTCCCGCGGCAGGAGCTGGATCACCGACAGGGCCGTCACCGACTTGCCGCTGCCCGATTCGCCCACCAGACAGAAAGTCTCCCCCTTGGCGATGGCGAAGCTGACACCGGCCACTGCTTTGACAGTCTCGTCACCACTTTGCAGGTGGACATGCAGATTTTCGACCTCCAACAGCATCAGCGGGCGGCTTTCTTGAGATAGGGGTCAATGGCGTCGCGGATGGCCTCGCCGATAAGCATATAGGCCAGCACAGTGAGAAAGATGGCGCCGCCGGGAAACACCGCCATCCACCAGTTGAAGGTGGCGGCCTGCACCGCCTGGTTGAGCATCTGTCCCCAGGAGGGCTCGCCCACGGGACCCAGTCCCAGGAAGCTCAAAGTGGCCTCGGCCAGGATGGCGGAGGCCACGGAAAAGCTCAAGGTCACCAGCACCGGTGCCATGCCGTTGGGCAGCATGTGGCGGAACAACACCGAGCGCAGGGGCAGACCGCAGGCAATGGCAGCCTGCACGAACTCCTGCTGGCGCAGGCGCAAAAACTCGGCCCGCACGTAGCGGGCGAAGCCGGGCCACCCGGTCAGGCCGATGATCACCATCATCATGTACAGATCACGGCCGAAAAAGGCCACCAGGGTGAGCAGCAAAAAGATCACCGGAATGGCTTCGAAAATCTCCAGCAAGCGCATCCCCAGGATATCCACCACGCCGGAGAAATAGCCCATCAGCCCCCCGATGATGACGCCGATGACCAGGGCGATGCCGGTGGCCACAAAACCGATGCTGAGAGCGATGCGGGCGGCGTGGATCATGCGCGAGAGCACGTCGGCACCGTTTTCGTCGGTGCCGAACCAATGGCGGCGCCCGGCGCCGGCCAGGGGCGGCTCCAGGCCGGTGTCGCCGTAATCGCGCAAATAGTCCTGGGCCGAATAGGGAATGGGGGCATAGATGACCCGCTGGTAACGCCCCGCCCCCTGGGCCTCACGGTATTGCTCGTAGACCGTCAACTGCGGCGGCGCCAAAAAGGCATGGCTGACCACCGCGGCCACGGCGGCCACGGCGGCAAACAGCAGCAACTTGACGCGCAAGCGCAGCGGCAGCGGCCACAGCAGCAACAGCGTGAAAAACGCCGCCAGCAAAGTGGCATCGGCGGCGGTCAGAAAGCGCAAGGCGGGGCTGTGCCAGCCGCCCTCTTCCAGGACCAAGAGGGGATGGCTGTTGGCCAGAAAGGGGGCAAACACCGCCGCCACCACCAGCAGCCCCACCCACAGCAGGCCGAGGCGCGCCCCCCACTGGGCCAGCACTTCGCGACTCACCTTGGCGGCGAAACCGCGGCTGCGGCGGGCTTCGCGCAGGCGGCGGGCAGTGCTGTCGGGACGCTCAGTCATAGCTCACCCGGGGATCGGCAATGGCATAGCACACATCGGCGATGAGGTAACCGATGACGGTGAGCAGGGCGCCGATCAGGGTCAGGGACAAAATCAGCTCCCGATCCCGCCCCATCACTGCCTCCACCGCCAGCCTGCCCATGCCATCGATACTGAAAATGCTCTCCACGATCACCGAGCCGCCGATGAGGCTGGGAAGCAAGCCCGCCGCGACGGTGATCAGGGGCAACAGGCTGTTGCGGAACACGTGGCGCCACAAAACCTGCGGCTCCGCCACCCCCTTGGCGCGGGCGGTGCGGGCGTAGTCGGCCAGCAGGTTTTCCAGCACGGCGCTGCGGGTCAGCCGCGACAAAAAGGCGAAACCGCCGTAGGACAAACACAACACCGGCAAAATCAAATGCCAGAGGCGGTCCAGCAAAAAGCCGCGCACGAAGTCGCCCTGGGCGAAGTGCAGCGCCAGCCCCACCCCCAGGCCGAAACCCACCAGCCCCAGCACGGCGGTGCGCAGCGCGCGGTAATCCATGTAGGCCGTTGCACCTCCCAACAGGCCCAGCGCCGCCGCCAGCACCGCGGCCACAGCCGTCGACCCCCCGTCAGGCAACGCCGCCGCCATCAGCACGCCCAGGACACCGCCCAATACGGCCGTGAGCGCCACCCGCCAAGGGCGGGGCGCCCACAGACTCAAGGCCACCAAAGCCACCGCCGCCAGGCCGGCGGCGGCAGCCAGCAACAGCACATCGGTGAGACTGCTCCAATGAGGCAGAAACGGCATGTCCAGGGCTTCGCGGCGGCTCAGGCCCGCGGTGGGAAACCAGTGCCAATACTGGTCGCTGGCGAAAAAGCCGATGAGCAAGACGCCCGCCAACATGGTGGGCACGGACCACAAAGTGAGCATGACCACGTTGGACCCCACATCGAACGGCTGACCGCGCCGGGTGGCGGCGTGCACACCGATGGCGATGGCAATGATATAAATGAGCGGAACGGACAGCACATTGAGCAACAAGGTCACCGGCACCCGCTCTTCGAGCAAATCCACCACCGGGCGGCCGTAGCGGAAACTGGTGCCCAGATCCGAGCCCTTGGTGAAGGAAAAGCCGGTGATGTCGTTTTCCTCGTCCAGGGTGAAACCAATGGGCGAAATATTGTTGAGCCAGCGCAGATACTGCACCGGCGCGGGCAGATCCAGACCGTAGCGGCGGTTGTAATACTCCTCCATGGCCTGCTTGACTTCCGGCTCCAGGTTCTGCCCCTCGATCAGGCTTTGGGCGCTGATGCCGCCGGGGGCCAGGGCCATGAAGGTGAACACCACCGCGGTAATCCCGATCAGGGTGGGAATCATCAACAGCAGGCGGCGGAGGATGTAGACGTGCATCAGAACAAAGCGGCGCCAGCGCAGGAGAGCACCCGAAACGGGCGTGAAGAACAGATCGCGCCTGCCACCGGCAGCAGCAAAAACAGACTCAAAATCCCGGCACAGGGTGCCTCCCTTTGGAAAGGAGGGGGCTGGAGGGGAATGTCAAATTCAGCCATCACCATTCGCTGCCACTACACGAAAGACAGGTTCATCACCGCCCCCGTTGTCTGAAGGGCGAACACGGCTCAAGGGGTGTATTTCTGCCGGGCACCGGGCACGTAGATTTCTATGGGCACGAAACCGAAGTTCAGACCCAGGGGGGTGATCTCCAGGTTGCGAAAACGGTGGTCAATGAAGGTCAGGCTCTTGCGCCGCATCAAAAAGGTGTAGGGTTGATCCTCAAAGAGAAAGCCTTCCGCCCGGCGCCACAGGGGCATGCGGGCACTTTTGTCCACCGTGGCCCGGGCCTGCTCGATGGCCTGGTCGAAATCCGGGTTTTGGTAGTTTACGAAATTGTCGCCGCCGGGAACCGCCTGGCTGCTGTGGAACATCTGGTAAACATCGATCTCCACACCGCTGGTCCAGCCCAGGGTGATGGCGTCCAGGTCTTGTTTGTTGATGAGATCCAACATCACCGACCACTCGGTGGGTTTGGGTTTCAACACGATACCGGCGCGGGCGTAGAGGTCTTTCAGAAACAGGACAATGCGCCGGGTATCTTCGTTATCCTGGAAAAACACCAGCTCAAACTCAAAGCGCCTGCCGGCAGCGTTTTCCAGCACGCCGTCGCCGTCGCGGTCCTCGAAGCCCGCCGCTTGCAGCAGTTGCCGGGCTTTGTCCAGATTGAACTGGCGCGGTGCCAGGGCCGGGTCATGCTGGGGACTGCGCGGACTGAAGGGGCTGACCGCCACTTCGGCATAACCCAGCATGATCTCCCTGATGATGCGCTCGCGGTCAGTGAGATAGGTCATGGCCTGGCGCACCCGCTTGTCGGCGAACAGGGTGGGCTGACCGTTGCGCCGCTGGTTCCAGCCGATGTAGCTGTAACCGGCAGTGGGGCTCATGTATTCAAAGTGATGGCTGCGCGCCATGAGGGACTCATCATCCAGCAGCTTTTGGTATTCCCGCGGGCGGGCGCCGTAGGCGTCGATGTCACCGTTGCGGTAGGTGGTGAGCCGGGCGGCGTCATTGGCGATGACCTTCCACAGCAGACGCTCGAAGGGCGGTTGCACCGGCGCCCAATAGCGGGGATTGCGCTCCAGCTCCACCAGGCCCTGGTCCGGGGTCCAGCTCCTGGGATCCTTCAGGCGATAAGGACCGGAGCCCAGCAACAGGCCCTTGGACTGATTGAAGGTCTCCGGCTCGGCGAGATAGGGCTCATAAAAATGGCGCGGCATGATGGCCAGGCCGCCGGCCAGGGCCAGGCTGTTGAAGTAGGGTTCTTTGAATTTGAACACAACCTCGTAAGGACCGGTGGCGGTGACGCTGGCGATTTTCTGGTAGTAAGCCCGCTCCCGTGGCGCGGCAATGGCGGGGTTCATGATGAAATCGAAGGTAAAGACCACATCGGCGGCGGTGAGCGGCACACCGTCGGAGAAGGTCACATCCTCCCGCAATTGAAAGGTGAAAGTGAGGCCGTCTTCGCTCACCTGCCAGTCCCTGGCGATCAGCCCCACCCACTCCAGGGTGTCGGGATCGCGGCTGAGCAGGGATTCTTGCACATAACTTTGCACCTGGGCGGCGTAGGCGTCGGAGGAAATGAGGGGGGTGATGGTTTTCAGGTTGAGACCAAAGGCCTGCACCAGCCAGTCGCCGGGCTGGTAGTCACTCTGCGAGATGGCCTGCCGGGCGCGGCGGAAGGCACCCGGCACGGCATCTGCCTCAGCGCCCCCGCCGCTCCCGGCGGCGGCCGCCACGGCACCGTTCTTCAGCCGCTGATCCAGGCCCTGCACCAGGCCACGCAGCTCGCGCAAATCCCGCGCCTGCTCATGGAGCGTACCCGCCATCTCGCCCATTTTGAGCCACTGCCGGTCCACCTGGTACATGGCCAGCACGATGACTGCCAGCAACACCGTGAGATAGGTGAAGAGAAAGAAATCCTTGAAGGTAAAACGCCGTTCCATCAAACCCCGATTCCGGTCCGCTGACCGTGCCACCCGCCACAGCAACCGCCCGCACCGCGACAGGGCTCCGGCCGCTTCAGCCTGGCTGTCTGATATGGTACTCTCGCCCGCAGCCGGGCCGGCTCGTTGCACAGTTTAACTGTGTTAACCCTATTCCGCATCAGCCACTAATTCAAGCAAACGAGGTTTTTATTTATGGGCTTTCTGCAAGGCAAACGCGCGTTGGTTGTAGGCGTGGCAAGCAACCGCTCCATCGCCTGGGGTATCGCCAAGGCCATGCACCGGGAAGGGGCGGAATTGGCCTTCACCTATCAAAACGAAAAGCTGCAACCCCGGGTGGAAAAATTCGCCGCCGAATGCGACTCGGAAATCACTCTCCCCTGCGACGTGGGCAGCGACCGCGAAATCGAAGCGGTGTTCGAGCGCCTCGACGATTACTGGGACCACGTGGACATCGTTGTCCACTCCGTCGCCTTCGCCCCCCGCACCGAGCTGGAAGGCGACTACCTGGACAGCGTGACCCGGGAAGGTTTCAGCCTGGCCCACGAAATCAGCTCCTACAGCTTCGCCGCCCTGGCCAAGGCCGGCCGCAACATGATGGAAGGTCGCAAGGGGGCATTGCTCACCCTGAGTTACCTGGGCGCCGAGCGGGTGGTGCCCAATTACAATGTGATGGGCCTGGCCAAGGCCAGCCTGGAAGCCAATGTACGCTATATGGCCGACAGCCTGGGTCCGGACGGCATCCGGGTCAACGCCATTTCCGCCGGTCCCATCAAAACCCTGGCCGCAGCAGGCATCAGCGACTTTCGCCGCATGCTGGACAAGGTGGAAAATGCGGCGCCACTCAGACGCAACGTCACCATCGAAGAAGTGGGCAATGCCGCTGCCTTTTTGTGCTCCGACCTGGCCTCCGGCATTACCGGGGAGATCATGTACGTGGACGGCGGGTTTAATATTACGGGGATGAGCCTGCAGTAACGGAACGGGGGGATGGCTCTGCGCCCGGCAGCGGAACCTCGACCGGAGGCCATTCCCAGGCCCGCTTCGGCCCCTGGAACCCAGGAACCCAAGCCATCAACGCACTTGGAGATTGTCGGGAAAGCGCTTGATGTCCGCACCTGCCTTCAAGGCATCGAGATAGGCGTTGAATTCACTCCGCCCGCGCTCTTGCAGCAAGGCAGCGGAAATGGATTTACGCAAAGCCCCCTGGGTCATAGCGGCATTCCCGTCCTGCACCTCGAACACGGCCAGCACGGCATAGTCCCCTGAGGCCAGCGCCTGACCCTGCCAGACCGGCGTCTCCCCCTCGGGCCGGGAAGCGCGGAACGCCGCTTGCAATACTTCACTGTCGTAGCCGGACTCATTGCGCCCGACCAGACCGGGATGCTCCCACACCAGATCCTGTTCCCCGGCCACCGCCTCCGGGCTCGCGCCAGCACGCAGTTTGCCAAGAAGGGTCTCACCGAGGACTTTGGCCGCTGCGGCGGCTTTTGACTCACTCAGTCGCGCTCTGACCTGCTCCCGCACCTCGTCCAGTGGCGGCGTGGTCCGGGGCCGGTGCTCACTCACCCGCAGCACCACAACCCGGTCGGGCGCCAACTCCAGCGGTTCACTGTT
This sequence comes from Gammaproteobacteria bacterium, assembly GCA_011375345.1. NCBI lineage: Bacteria > Pseudomonadati > Pseudomonadota > Gammaproteobacteria > Gammaproteobacteria bacterium. The sequence goes on along the minus strand of DRLM01000121.1, from coordinate 33,460 downwards.
GTTCCCGCCCGCCAGCACGTCTTCAGAAAAGGCGGCTTCCCGCACCAGCGGGTTTTCCGCCAGAGCGCTGCCCTTGTCGCGTGAGAACCAGGGCGAGGTTTGCACCTCCAGCCCCAGAGCCTCCGCCGCCACCGTGAGATTGTCCGGATTTTCAAAACTGAGGTTGGACAGTTGTTCCAGCTGATCAAAGAAAATCTGCTCCGCCTGCTGACGTTTCAACTCCGCCGCCAGGCGCTCCCGCACGGCCGCAAACGGCTGTGTGTCACCGCCACGCACGTCTTCCAGCTTGATGATGTGGTAGCCAAAGGCACTGCGCACCGGCTCCGGGGCAAGCTGCCCCGGCTGGAGCCCAAACACCGCCTCCTCAAAGGATTTATCCATGATTCCGCGACCGAAATAACCCAAATCCCCCCCTTTGGACGCGGAGCCGGGATCGTCGGAGTACTCACGGGCCAAGTCTCCAAAGGATTCTCCGGCCTGAACGCGGGCCAGCAGCGCCGCCGCCTTCTGCCTGGCGGCGTCTACCTCGTCAGCCGCCGCATCGCTGGCCACCTGCACCAGCAGGTGACGGGCACGGCGCTGCTCAGGCACGGTGAATTCCTTCAGCCGCTGCTGGTACTCAGCGCGCACTTCTTCCTCGCTGACCGAGACGTGTTCGGCCAGCCCGGCCACGGATAACTCCAGATAAGCAATGCGAACTTGTTCCGGCTGTTCAAACTGATCTTTGTGCTCCTGGTAATAGCTTTGCAGCTCGGCGTCGCTTAACTCGATTCCGTCAACAAAACGGTCATAAGGGATCAACATGAAACCGAGATCGCGCTTTTGCTCACGCAGGCGCAGAAAAGTGTCCACCTCGGCCTCCGCCACCAGCGCACTGTCCATCACCCCCCGGCGCAACTGGGTCAGCACCAGGTCACCGCGCACGCCCGTTTCAAACTGTTCCACAGAGATACCTTGCGCGGCCAACAGGCGCCGATATCGCTGTGCATCGAACCGGCCTTCGTTTTGCAACTGGGGAATGGCACGAACCGCAGCCGCGACCTGCTGGTCACTGACGCGCAAGCCCTGCTCGGTGACAAGTTGCAGCAACAAGCGCCGCTCGATCATCTGCTCCAGCACGTCGTTTTTCATCTGCTCGGAATCGAACAGCGCCGGGTTAAAGTTTTCACCGAGCATGTTTTGCAGGCGCGAGCGTTGCTGTTGATAGGCGCTTTGAAATTCCTGGCTGGTGATCTGCTCACCATTGACGGTGGCAACATAGACTTCGGAGTCGGGACTCAAGTATTCGCCGATACCCCACAAGGCGAAGGAAAGAATCAGCCCGATGACAATAACCCAGGCCAGAAAACCCTGGGCGCGTTCCCTGATAAATTCAAGCATAAGCCTCGTATCCCCCCGCCAAACGGTGTAGCGGCAGTCACATCCCAGCCCTTGCCCGGTTTGACCGCCGGCGGCCCTTGCACACAGTACGCTCTTGGATGCTATGAGGGCAGGGATGTGGACTGAAACAATGAACTGTCTTCGGGCCACATCCGTGAGGGCCGGCAGTTTTCCCGGCGGCACGGCTGCAACCCTATGTGTAATACCAAGAAGGCGCACCGCAAGATGCCGGTACGCCTTCCTGTAATGTTATTGGCGGAGTGGACGGGACTCGAACCCGCGACCCCCGGCGTGACAGGCCGGTATTCTAACCAACTGAACTACCACTCCAAAACTCACTGCGATGCGCGTGGTGGGTGCTGAGGGGATCGAACCCCCGACCTTCGCCTTGTAAGGGCGACGCTCTCCCAGCTGAGCTAAGCACCCCTTCAGGCACCCTGGGAAGGGCCGCTATTGTACGGCGTCCTTCAGCGCTTTTCCAGCCTTGAACGTGGGAATCTTGGCGGCTTTGATTTTGATCTCTTCGCCGGTTTGCGGATTGCGGCCGGTACGGGCGGCGCGCTCACGCACACTGAACGTGCCAAAACCCACCAGGGTCACGGTATCGCCGTTTTTCAAAGCTTCGGTAATGGCATCCACCACCGCATCCACCGCGCGACCTGCCGCAGTCTTGGAGAGATCCGCTGACTGAGCAACCACATCAACTAACTCGGTTTTCTTCACTCTATAACCCCTTCTAACTGTGTCGGCCACACGTTAAGCGTGGTATCTGTGCACATCACCGCGCAAGTCCCGGTTTTATACAATTCGCCGTATAGGGTGTCAAGCGGACGCCGGCAGCAACGGGAGGCCCGGACAAAACAAAGCGGCCGGACGCCACATCAACGTCAATCTTCTAATGATGGCGCAGGTGGCTGCCTTTTTTCGATTTTTCCATTTTGTTGTCAGGCGGCACATCCCCGCCCTCCTCCACCCGGGGTTGCGGCATGTGCTGCAAAGCGATTTGAAACACTTCGTCTATCCACTGCACAGGCTTGATCTGGAGATCCTGAACGATATTTCTCGGGATTTCGGACAGCTCACGCTGATTTTCCTTCGGCACGACAACTGTCCGTATGCCACCCCGGTGTGCCGCCAGCAGCTTTTCCTTCAAGCCGCCTATAGGCAGCACTTCACCCCGCAAGGTGATTTCACCGGTCATTGCCACATCGGCGCGCACGGGTATATTTGTCAAGGCGGACACCAAAGCCGTACACATGCCGATACCGGCGCTGGGACCGTCTTTGGGGATCGCCCCTTCCGGAACGTGAATGTGCACGTCGTTTTTCTGGTAAAAGTCCGCGTCAACACCAAGCACGTCAGCCCGGCTGCGAACCACCGTCATGGCAGCCTGCACCGACTCTTGCATCACCTCGCCCAACTGCCCGGTAATCGTCAACTTGCCCTTGCCGGGAACAACAGCGGACTCGATGGTGAGCAAATCCCCACCCACCTCCGTCCACGCCAGCCCCGTGACCTGTCCGATCTGGTCGTGTTCCTCGGCGCGGCCAAAGCGAAAACGCCGGACCCCGAGATACTTTTCCAGGCTGCGCGCGCTCACCGTCGTTTTCCTGCCGGGTGACTTGAGCAATATCTCCTTGACAACTTTGCGGCTGATTTTGGCAATTTCACGCTCCAGGCTCCGCACCCCCGCTTCGCGCGTGTAGTATCGGATGATGTCACGCACCGCGCTCTCGGAAATCGATATTTCGCCGGCACTCAAGCCATTTGCGGAGAGTTGCTTGGGCACCAGGTAACGCTCGGCTATGTTGATTTTTTCATCTTCCGTATAGCCGCTCAGGCGAATGACCTCCATGCGATCGAGCAAAGGCGCAGGAATGTTCATGCTGTTGGCAGTGCACACGAACATCACGTCGGAAAGGTCATAGTCCACTTCCAGGTAATGATCGTTAAAGGCATGGTTTTGCTCCGGATCCAGCACTTCGAGCAGGGCCGACGCCGGATCGCCCCGGAAATCCATGGACATTTTGTCCACTTCATCCAGGAGGAACAAAGGATTGCGGGTGCCCACTTTCGCCAGATTCTGAACAATCTTGCCCGGAAGAGCGCCAATATAGGTGCGCCGGTGGCCGCGGATTTCCGCTTCATCCCGCACGCCCCCCAGGGCCATGCGCACAAACTTGCGGTTGGTGGCACGGGCAATGGAACGCCCCAGGGAGGTCTTGCCCACACCCGGCGGGCCCACCAGACACAGGATGGGACCTTTCAGTTTGTTGACGCGGTTTTGCACGGCCAAATACTCCAAAATCCGCTCCTTGACCTTCTCCAGGCCATAGTGATCTTCATCCAAGATAGCCTGGGCACCGGCCAGATCACGGCTGATCTTGGTGCGCTTTTTCCACGGCACACTGACCATCCAGTCAATGTAGTTGCGCACCACCGTGGCTTCCGCCGACATGGGCGACATCATTTTGAGCTTGTTGAGCTCGGTTTTGGCTTTGTTCTTCGCCTCTTTGGGCATACCTGCCTTGTTGATTTTTTCCGCCAGCTCTTCAATTTCGTTGGGAACCTCTTCCAGTTCGCCCAACTCCTTTTGAATGGCTTTCATCTGCTCGTTGAGATAATACTCCCGCTGGCTCTTCTCCATCTGCCGCTTCACCCGCCCGCGGATACGCTTCTCAACCTGGAGCAGGTCGATCTCCGCCTCCAGGATGGACATCAAACGCTCCAGCCGGGCGCGTTGGTTTTCTATCTCCAGCACGTTCTGCTTTTCTTCTATCTTAAGAGACAGATGGGCGGCAATGGTGTCCGCCAGGCGGCCGGGGTCATCTATCCCGGCCAAAGAAGACAGTATCTCCGGCGGAATCTTGTTGTTGAGCTTGACATACTGATCAAACTGACTCAGCACAGCGCGCATCAGCACTTCCGCTTCGCGCACCTCCATGACAGCGGTCTCAATGGCTTTCACGGACGCAACGAAGTATTGCTCCCCGGCATCCAGGGAAACAATGCGGGCCCGCTGTGCGCCTTCAACCAGAACCTTGATCGTCCCGTCGGGCAGCTTGAGCAATTGCAAAATACCCGCCACGGTACCGACGCGGTACACATCATCGGCCCCGGGATCATCAATGGTCGCGCTTTTTTGGGCCACCAGCAAAATCTTCTTGTCATTGACCATGGCGGCTTCCAGGGCCTTGATGGATTTTTCACGGCCGACAAAAAGAGGAATCACCATGTGCGGGTAAACGACCACATCCCGCAACGGCAGGACAGGCATCACCAGACCGTCGTCGCCGGTCAGCACCAAATCGTTGTTACTTTCCTCCATTACGGAGCACCTCGGATATGTATATGGATCGCCGCCCACCGGCGGCTCGACAATTCGTTGACAAGCGCGGACAACCCGGCCACCCACAGTCTTGCGCTCAATGGCGTATCGACCCGATTGACCCACGTCTTGAGATATAGACTAATTCGCAAGGAAAAGATGCGGCCACCAAAAACAAATTCAAGTATCCTGGGCCTGTAACGCGAATGTCCGGGCGTAATACGCCCGGACATCACAGCGCGCAATACCGCGGCAAGAGACGAGTCAGTCGTTCTGTTGGGCGAGACGGGGGTTATCCGCACCCTCGTAGATCAGAATCGGCTCGGATGCCCCGCCGATCACGTTCTCATCGACAATGACCTTGCGCACGCCTTCCACGGAAGGCAGGTCATACATGGTATTGAGCAAAACATGTTCGAGTATGGAGCGCAAACCCCGCGCCCCGGTTTTGCGCTCCATGGCCTTGCGGGCAATGGCTCGCAAGGCGTCTTCCCGCAATTCCAGCTCGGCCCCTTCCATCTCAAACAGCTTGGCGTATTGTTTGGTCAGGGCATTTTTGGGTTCGCTCAGAATACGAACCAGGGAATTCTCGTCCAACTCATCCAGAGTGGCGACCACCGGCAAACGACCGACAAATTCGGGAATCAAACCGTATTTGATAAGGTCCTCGGGCTCCACCGTATGCAGAATCTCGCTCGTGCTCTTGCGGTCTTCCTTGCTTTTCACTTCCGCTGAAAAGCCGATCCCGCTTTGCTCGGAGCGAGAACGGATAATCTTATCCAGGCCCGCGAACGCTCCCCCGCAGATGAACAAGATATCGCTGGTGTTGACCTGCAAAAACTCTTGCTGGGGATGCTTGCGCCCGCCTTGCGGCGGCACCGAGGCAACCGTACCCTCGATCAGTTTGAGCAGCGCCTGCTGCACCCCCTCGCCGGAGACGTCCCGGGTAATGGAAGGGTTGTCGGCCTTGCGGGAAATCTTGTCGATTTCATCAATGTATACGATGCCGGTCTGGGCCTTTTCAACATCGTAATCGCATTTTTGCAACAGCTTCTGGATGATGTTTTCAACATCTTCGCCCACATAACCCGCTTCGGTCAAAGTGGTCGCGTCAGCGATGGTGAACGGCACATTGAGCAGGCGGGCCAGGGTTTCCGCCAACAAGGTTTTGCCACTGCCGGTGGGGCCGATGAGCAGGATGTTGCTTTTGGCCAGCTCGATGTCATCCTTGCCGCTGCCGGATTCCAGGCGCTTGTAGTGGTTGTAAACCGCGACGGAGAGTATTTTCTTGGCCTGGGACTGGCCAATCACGTATTCGTCCAGGATCTCGTTGATTTCCCGTGGCGTGGGCAGCTTGCTGTCTTTGCCGGCGGACGCTTTGTCCTGCATTTCCTCGCGGATAATGTCATTGCACAGCTCGACACATTCATCGCAGACAAACACGGAAGGCCCGGCAATCAGCTTCCTTACTTCATGTTGGCTCTTGCCGCAGAAAGAGCAGTACAGTAGTTTTTTGCCGTCGTCACCGGGCCCTTGCTTTTTGTCGCTCATATCTCGCTACCTCATACGCAATCGCCAGTCCCCTGGATGTGAGAATGCAGGTTTCTTTCCCGTCCTGCAAGTTGGAACGCACGGTCAAACCTCTGGCCGCCGGGCCAGCTATGCCGGTTCTTTTCGCGTATCGAGCACCGCATCGACCAGACCATAGGCCTTGGCGTCTTCGGCACTCATGAAATTATCCCGATCGGTGTCCGCCTGTATTTTCTCCAGCGGCTGGCCGGTGTGCTTGGCGAGGATGGCGTTCAGTCGTTCCCGGACCAGGAGAATCTCCCGCGCGTGAATATCAATATCGGACGCCTGCCCCTGGAACCCCCCCAAGGGCTGGTGGATCATTACCCGGGAGTGGGGCAAGCAGAAGCGCTTGCCGTGGGCGCCGCCCGCCAACAACAACGCCCCCATGCTGGCGGCTTGTCCCACGCACAGGGTGCTGACACTGGGCTTGATAAACTGCATGGTATCGTAAATCGCCATGCCCGCGGTGACAGCACCGCCTGGCGAGTTGATATAAAAGTGAATGTCTTTGTCGGGATTCTCGGATTCAAGAAACAGCAGCTGGGCCACAATCAGGTTCGCGGCATAATCTTCCACAGGCCCCACCATGAACACCACCCGCTCCTTGAGCAGGCGGGAGTAAATATCGTAGGCCCGTTCGCCTCTGGCGGTCTGTTCCACCACCATGGGCACCAGATTCAGTGCCTGCACATCCATCGCGGATTTTTTATGCGTCATCAGCTGTCACCGTTACGTCAGTTGATTGCCCTGCGCCGTGTTGAAAACGACCTGCCGCCGCCGGTGGTCACGCGCTGGATGCAGGGTTGTTTTGTGGCTTGCCCATCAAGTCATCGAAGCTCACCGGCACTTCCTTGACCTGGATTTGCGCCAGCGCCCAGTCCACCGCCTGATCCTCAAGCACGGCGGCTTCAACGCTTTTTAGACGGCTGCGGTCGGAATAATACCATTTAACCACCTCCTCGGGCTGGTCATAAGTGGAGGCGGCATCTTCCACTTTGGCGCGCACGGCCCCCGGGGCAGCCTTGAAACCGTGGGTCCGGACCAACTCCGACACAATCAGGCCCAGGGCTACCCGTTTTCTGGCCTTCTCCGCCACCTCCGGACCGGGCTCCGGAGGGGCTGACCCAGACCCCGCCGGCGGCGGATTCAACCGGGAAACTTCTTCTGTAATCAATGAGTTGGGAACTTCGAAGGGGTTGTTTTGGAGCAACGCGTCCATAACCTGCTGTTTGACCCGTTCACGAACGGCCTGTTCCTTTTCGCGCGCCATAGAGGCCTTGACCTCATCCCGCAGCGCCGCTACCCCCCCTTCATTCACCCCGAAACTGGCGATGAATGCCTCGTCCACCTCGGGAACCCGTCCCTCCGCCACAGACAGCACTTTGACTTCAAACCTCGCCGTTTTGCCTGCCAAATCCTTAACGTGGTAATCATCGGGAAAGGCGATTTCAAATTCGGTGTCCTGGCCGGCCGTCATCCCCAGCAGGCGGTCCTCAAAATCGGCAATCAAGGCCCGCGAACCCAATACCACCGCATAGCCCTTGGCGGCATTGCCGGGAAAGGGCTGGCCGTCGATGGTGCCCTCGAAATCCAGTACCAGCTGATCACCGTTTTCGGCGGGACGCGCCACCGCTTCCCACCGCTTGCGCTGCTGACGCAGTTTGTCGATCATGGCGTCCACATCGGCTTCGCTGATGTCCACCACGGGTTTTTCCACCACCGTATCGCCCGGCAGCTTCACCTCAAATTCGGGGTAGACCTCAAACTCCGCCGTATAACTCAGGCCGCTGCCACTCTCCCCCACCTCCAGCTGAGGCGTGCCGGCGGGGCGCAGCTTTTCCCGGGCAATGGCGTCGACGAAGCTCGACTGGAGTAAATCACCGCGCACTTCCTGCCGGACACTGCCACCATAGCGGCGCTCGACCACTTTGAAAGGCACCTTGCCGGGGCGGAAGCCATCGATGCGCACCCGCCCCATCAACGATTTAAGACGCTGCCTGACTTCATCTTCGACTTTGTCCGCCGGAACCTCCACGGTCATCCGGCGCTTTAAACCCTCGGCTGTCACATTGACCTGCATACTCTGGACCTCTACCTGACACGTTATTCCTTAAATTTCCGCCCGATCCGGCGGACACGGCCTTGCCTGGTGCGAAAGGAGAGACTCGAACTCTCACGGGTTGCCCCACTGGAACCTAAATCCAGCGCGTCTACCAATTCCGCCACTTTCGCAATACGTTGAAATGGCTGGATAATAGAGGGGCAATTATACATCAATGCCGGGTCCCGCGCCGGCTTTCAAGCGTTTTCCGGGCCAAACACGGCCAGGCGGTCACGCCCGGTGCGCTTGGCCTGATAGAGGGCCTGGTCGGCGCGGCGCACCCAGTCTCCGGCGCTGCTGACTCCCTCCAGATCGGCCACACCCACCGAGATGCTGTACCTCAGTCCCCCCCCGTCCAGGACCACGACCTCATCGCGCGCGCCTTTCAACAGGCGCTCGGCCACCGCCGCGGCCTGCTCCCGGGAGGTGTCCTGCAAAACCACGGCGAATTCATCGCCGGCATAACGCGCGACGAAATCGCCTTTTCTGGGGAAGGCGCGCAGCAAGCGCTCTGCCAGCGCCATGATCACTTTGTCGCCTGCCGGGTGCCCGTGGGTATCGTTGACAGCCTTGAAATTATCAATATCCACCATCACCAGGGCCGCCGGCTGTCCCGACAAGAAGCTGATTTCAACGGATTTCTCCACCATCTCGTCAAACGAGGCCCGGTTGAACAAGCGCGTCATGGGATCCAGGCTCATTTCCTTGCGGGCGGATACCAGTTCCTGACGCATGGCCTTGAGCTGCTCACCCAACTGCTGCATCTGCGCCTGTTGCCGGCTCCGGCGGGTGGCCAGAGTGCGGCCGATCAGGGCCAGACTGGCCACCACCTCCCGGCGCAGTTCATCCACCGATTCGGTATCCAGGGCTTGTTTAAGCTGGTCCAGCTGCGCCGCCACCTCCCGGTCCGCCGCCTGATCCTCCACTACGGTAGCCCTGAGGCCGTGGATGAACACCCACAACATGTCGCGAAAATCATTCAACCGTCCGCCAACGTGCTCTTTTTCCGCCCGGCGCACGCGGGTGAAATAGCGCTTGACGGCGTCCCATTCACGTTCGTCCACATGACTGCCCACGCCCTCGCCCCGCCCCGGGGCCGGCGTGCCCACCAGGATGTGCCGCGCCCATTCCTCACAGCGCCCGGCGATGTCTTCAGGATCGGATAAATCGCTGGCGATGGCGTAGCGGCCGAACACCCGCAACATGTCCGCCGCCAGGTCCATGGCCGGATGAGTGGCGGATGCGCCGGTGGCGGGGTCGAATCCAGGACCAGAGGACGCTTTGTCGTTGAACATGCGTGAAGACCAGGAAAATAGATGGTGGGCCGTCAGGGATTCGAACCCCGGACCTACTGATTAAGAGTCAGCTGCTCTACCAACTGAGCTAACGGCCCCATTGACAAAAAGTATATGCCGCGAAACCGGACTTCGCAGCGGCAAGATGGGTGGGGTGGACGATGGGACTCGAACCCACGACAACCGGAATCACAATCCGGGGCTCTACCAACTGAGCTACGCCCACCATAAGACGATCCGCAGACCCGGCCCGCACCCCGGGTGCCAGAACTGGCGCGCCCGGCAGGATTCGAACCTGCTACCCACGGCTTAGAAGGCCGTTGCTCTATCCAAGTGAGCTACGGGCGCGAAACCCGCCGGCAGTGCCGCTCAGCGCCGCGGTCTGGCATGGTCGGGGTAGAGGGATTCGAACCCCCGACTTCCTGCTCCCAAAGCAGGCGCGCTACCAGGCTGCGCTATACCCCGAAGATGGAGCCGGACACCGGGCCTCCGGCCCGTCCGCATCCGCGAAGGGGGCGATAATACGCACCGGGCGGGACATCGTCAAATTGCGCAGGCGGGACGCGTTTTCAAGGCGCCTCAACCGCCGCCGAAGCGTCGCGCAGCCCCACCCAGGCCACCACCAGGGCAAGCCCGGCCAGCGACGCCGCCCCCGAGAACGTCCAGGCCGGACCCAGCGCTTCCCAGGCGTAGCCGCTGTACAAGGCCCCCACCGCGCCACCGGCCCCAAAGCTGAGGCTGCTGTACAAGGCCTGTCCCCGGCCCTGGTGCCGGCCGCGGAAAAAACGGTGAAAGAGCTGTATGGCCACGCCGTGATACAAGCCGAACGACGCTGCGTGCAGGCATTGGGCGACAATCAACAGGATCAGCGACTCCACGAACTGACCGATCAGCAGCCAGCGGAGCACGCTCAGCCCCAAGGCCACCAGCATGAGCCACCGCAGGCCGAAGCGCGGCACCAGGCGGTGCATCACCAGGAAAACGCCCACTTCCGCCACCACGCCCAAGGCCCACAGGGCGCCGATGGCGCCGTGAGAATAGCCGTGGCGGTCGAGATAAATGGAATAAAACGTGTAATACGGGCCATGGCTGGCCTGGAGGAGAAAACACACAAGAATCAAGGCCACCACCTCGGGCCGCCGCAGCACCTCCCCCAGCGCTCCCGCCTGCCCGCCGCCCGCGGCCGCAACGCGTTCCGGCACCCATGCGGCGCTGAAGGCGATACCGAGCAGCAAGAGAAACACCACGCCGGGAACGAGTTGGGTGCCCCAGCCGTCCAACAGCGGCCCCACGCCCGCCACCGTGGTGACAAAACCCACCGAACCCCACAGCCGGATGCGGGTGTAACGCTGGGGCGCCTCGCCCAGATGATTCAGGGTCACCACCTCGAACTGCGGCAGGACGGCGTTCCAGAAAAAGCTGAAGGCCAAAATGACCGCGGCCAGCCAGGCAAAGCTGCTGCCCCAAAAAACCCCGGCGAACAGCAGCGCCGCGGCTGTCGCACCGACGCGGACGACACCCATGCGCCGGCTGCTGTGATCGGCGATCCAGGCCCAGACATTGGGGGCGATGATTTTGGTCCCCACCAACAGGGCCATCAGCAAGCCGATGGCCTGAGGGTCGTGCCCCAGGTGTTCCAGATACAGCGGCCAGTACGGCAGGAAGGCGCCCAGGGAAGCGAAGTAAAACCCATAGAACAGCGACAAGCGCCAATAGGGCACACCGGTCATGACTGGGAAACGCGGCTCAGCCGCTACGACCGGGGACGGCGGGAATCACGGGCGTGGCAGAGCGGACATCGGCGTTCTGGGCCCGGTGGCGCAAAGCGTGATCCATCAACACCAGGGCCAGCATGGCCTCGGCGATGGGGGTGGCACGAATACCCACACAGGGGTCGTGACGCCCGGTGGTAACCACCTCCACCGGCTCACCCTGCCGGTTCACACTCCTGGCGGGCAGACGCAGGCTGGAAGTCGGCTTCAAAGCCAGGCTGGCAAGAATATCCTGACCGGTGGAAATACCCCCCAGCACCCCGCCGGCGTGGTTGCTGAGAAAACCTTCCGGCGTGATGTCATCGCGATGTTCGGTGCCTTTTTGCTCCACGCAGCGGAAACCGGCGCCGATCTCCACGCCTTTCACCGCATTGATGCACATCAACGCCTTGGCGATGTCCGCATCCAGCCGGTCGAAAACGGGCTCGCCCCAGCCGGGAGGCACACCGGTGGCCACCACGTTGATGCGCGCGCCGATGGAATTGCCCTCTTTGCGCAGGGCATCCATGTAAGCTTCCAGCTCGGGCAGCCTGGCAGGATCGGGGCAAAAGAAGGGATTGTTGTTGACCTCGTCCCAGTGCAAGGCACCGGTATCGGTACGAACCGGGCCGAGCTGGGCCAGATAGCCCCGTATCTCCACCCCGTAACGTTCACGCAGGTATTTCTTGGCGATGGCCCCCGCCGCCACCCGCATGGCCGTCTCCCGCGCCGAGGAGCGCCCGCCGCCGCGGTAATCACGAAAACCGTATTTCTGCTGATAGGTGTAGTCGGCGTGACCGGGCCGGAACTGCCCGGCGATCCGGGAATAATCCTTGGACCGCTGGTCGGTGTTGTGAATCACCAGGCCGATGGGTGTGCCGGTGGTTTTCCCCTCGAACACGCCGGAGAGTATCTGCACCCGATCCGGCTCCCGCCGCTGGGTGGTGTGGCGCGAGGTGCCCGGCCGGCGCCGGTCCAGATCAGGCTGGATATCCGCCTCTGAGAGCGCCATGCCGGGGGGGCAACCGTCCACGATGCAACCGATGGCCGGCCCATGGCTTTCGCCAAAACCGGTGACCGCAAATAAAGTACCGAAGGTATTTCCTGACATGGGGCGCTATTTTAGCGGCTAAACGCCAGGGCGTCTTGCTCCCCGGCGCCCGGGCTGGCGAAACCGCATTCGCCCTTCGCACCTGCTCTCCCATCGAGCCGGGAACAGCGCCCAAACAAGCGCTTGTTTTTTGCTTGCACGCCCTCCGGCTTCCACTAGACTACTGCCCCTGTTCCTCACGCCACCAGGAAAGGCCGCATCGTGCAACACCAGTCCATCCTCATCACCGGCTGTTCCTCCGGCATCGGCCTGTGCACTGCCCACGGTTTGGCAAAGCGCGGTCACCGGGTGTTCGCCTCGGCGCGCAAAGCGGCCGACGTGGCCCGCTTGCGCGAGGCTGGGCTGGAGGCCTTGCCCTTGGATTTGGACGACAGCGCCTCCATCGCCCACGCGGTGGACGAGGTGCTGGCGCGCACCAACGGCCGCTTGGATGCCTTGTTCAACAACGGCGCCTGGGGCCAGCCGGGGGCGGTGGAGGATCTGTCCCGCGGCGCGCTGCGCGCGCAGTTTGAAACCAACCTGTTCGGCACCGTGGAACTCACCAACCGCGTGATCCCGGTCATGCGCCGACAAGGTCACGGGCGCATCATCATGAACAACTCGGTGCTGGGTTTGGTGGCCCTGCCCTTTCGCGGCGCTTACAACGCCAGCAAGTTTGCCCTGGAGGGCATCAGCGATACGCTGCGTCTGGAACTCGCCGGCACGGGCATTTTCGTGTCGCTGATCGAGCCCGGCCCCATCGCCAGCCGCTTCCGGGAAAATTCCCTGGCCGCTTTCCACCGTCACATCGATATGGACAACAGCCCTTTCCGCGACCTGTACCGGGCTGTGCTGCGGCGGCTGGAAAAGCAGGGCCAGACCACCTCGTTCACCCAGCCGCCCGAGGCGGTATTGAAACGGGTGATTCACGCCCTGGAAAGCCACAGGCCGCGGCGGCGCTACCCGGTTACCTTCCCCACCTATTTATTCGCCGCCTTCCGCCGTATGTTACCCTACGCGGCCCTGGACAGCGTGCTGGCGCGGGTTTCTGCCAACGAAAACCGTTGACAGCCTGGGGCTTTGCCGCGAACATCGGCCTGAAGCCTGCCTTTCCCGCGCACCGTCAACAACAACAAATCGCGCGTAACGTTCTGATTCTGCAGGCGTACTCCGCTGGCGCCAGCCGTTTGTTGCGTCACCGGCATCTCCCTCCGTCTCACCGGGAGCCCGACAAACGGGCTTTTCCGGCGTACCGGCGGGGCACACCGGGCGTGCTTGACTGACGACACTTGGACTTTGCGAGACCTCACAATATGGCGAACACCCGAAACAACAGCTTTCAAACCCTGAGCACGCTTTCTGTTGGCGGCAAAAGCTATCGTTACCACGCCCTGCGGAATCTGGCCAAGGCGGGGTTTGACCTGCCGCGTCTGCCCTATTCCATCCGCGTGTTGCTGGAAAACCTGCTGCGCCACGAAGACGGCACAACGGTACGCCAAGAGGATATCGCGGCGGTGGCCCGGTGGGACGCGCAAGCGGTGCCGGACAAAGAAATCTTTTTCATGCCCGCCCGGGTGTTGCTGCAGGACTTCACAGGCGTGCCGGCGGTGGCGGATCTGGCCGCCATGCGCAGCGCCATCGAGCAGATTGGCGGCAACGCCTCGCAGATCAACCCGTTCACCCCAGCGGACCTGGTTATTGACCATTCCGTGCAAGTGGACAATTACGGCAGCGAAATGGCCTATCAGGCCAACGTGGCGCGAGAGTTTGTACGCAACCGCGAGCGCTATGAATTCCTGCGCTGGGGCCAGAACGCGCTGGCCAATTTCCGGGTGGTGCCGCCGGGCCGCGGCATCGTTCACCAAATCAACCTGGAATACCTGGCCCCCCTGGCCATGACCGCGGAGCGTGGCGGGGAAGACTGGGTGTACCCCGACACGGTCATCGGCACGGACTCCCACACCACCATGATCAACGGTCTGGGTGTGCTGGGCTGGGGCGTGGGCGGCATCGAGGCGGAGGCGGCCCTGCTGGGCCAGCCCAGCTCCATGTTGCTGCCCCAGGTGGTGGGCATGAAACTCACGGGCAAGGCCCCAGCCGGGGTGACCGCCACCGACATCGTGCTCACCATCACCGAGCGCCTGCGCCAGCACGGCGTGGTGGGCAAATTCGTGGAATTCTTCGGCCCCGGCCTGGACAATCTGGCCCTGGCCGACCGCGCCACCATCGCCAACATGGCCCCCGAATACGGCGCCACCTGCGGCATTTTCCCGGTGGACAGCAAAACCATTGACTACCTCAAGCTCACCGGCCGGGGCGAGCGCGCCGAGCTGGTGGAAGCCTATTTCCGCGCCCAGGGTTTGTGGCGCGAACCGGGCGCGCCGGAGGCCGCATACAGCGCGGTGGTGGAGCTGGACCTGGGCACTGTGGAAACCAGCCTTGCCGGTCCCTCGCGCCCGCAGGACCGGGTGCCACTGGCGGATGTGCGCCACTCTTTCCGGCGAGCGCTGGTGGAGCATTTTCCCAACGAGACGGCGGGCATGGACAAAGTGGCCGTCACCCGCTGGCTGGAAGAAGGCGGCCAGCCCATGCTGGTGGCGCCGGAATTCGCCGAACAGCACCCTGACACGGACATGGAAGTGTTCGGCAAATGCGTGCCCGTACGGCAGAACAACGGCCTGGCCTACAACCTGTGCCACGGCTCGGTGGTCATCGCCGCCATCACCAGCTGCACCAACACCTCCAACCCCGCCGTGCTCATCGCCGCCGGCCTGCTGGCCCGCAATGCGGTGCACCGCGGCCTGCACGTGAAACCCTGGGTGAAAACCAGCTTCGCGCCGGGTTCAAAGGTGGTGACCCGCTACATGTGGGAAAGCGGGGTGATGCCCTACATGGAAGCCCTGGGCTTCCACCTGGTGGGCTACGGCTGCACCACCTGCATCGGCAATTCCGGCCCCCTGCCACCCCATATCGGCGAGGCCATCACGGACGGCGACCTGGCCACCGCGGCGGTGCTGTCGGGCAACCGCAACTTCGAGGGCCGGGTGAACCCGCTGGTGCGGGCCAATTACCTGGCCTCGCCGCCGCTGGTGGTGGCCTATGCCCTGGCGGGGAATCTGAACGTGGATCTCACCCGCGACCCCCTGGGCGCTGATCCCAATGGCGAGTATGTGTATCTGAAGGACATCTGGCCGGAGGACGAGGAACTGCATGCCTTGATCACTGAACACGTCACCGCCCGACAATTCGGGCAGGACTACGCCGACGTGTTCACCGGCGAACAGGCCTGGCAGCAACTCCCCGCCCCCACCGGCGACCTCTACCCATGGCAGGCCGATTCCACCTACATCAAGGAACCGCCCTTCTTCGCCGGCATGAAAACCGAGCCCGAACCGCCCACCGACATCCTCGGCGCGCGGGTGCTGGCCCTGTTGGGGGACTCGGTCACCACCGATCACATCTCCCCCGCCGGCAGCATCGCCGCGGACAGCCCCGCCGGACGTTATTTGGTCGCGCAGGGCGTGCCGATAAGCGAGTTCAACTCCTACGGGGCCCGCCGCGGCAATCACGAAGTGATGATGCGCGGCACCTTCGCCAACATCCGTATCCGCAACAAACTGGTGCCGGGCGTGGAAGGCGGTTACACCCGCCATTTGCCCAGTGGCGAACAAATGAGCATTTACGACGCGGCGGTGAAATATCAAGCGGAAAACGTCCCCACCATCGTGCTGGCAGGCAAGGAATACGGCACCGGTTCCTCCCGTGACTGGGCCGCCAAAGGCCCGCGCCTGCTGGGGGTGCGCGCCGTGATCGTGGAAAGCTTCGAACGCATCCACCGCTCCAATCTGGTGGGCATGGGGATTTTGCCGCTGCAATTCCTGGCCGGCGAAAGTGTTGCCAGCTTGGGGCTGAGCGGGGAAGAAACCTTTGACATCACAGGCCTGGACCGTCTCTCGCCCGGTCAGCAACTTGCCGTCACCGCCCATGCCCCCGACGGCACGAGCAAAACCTTCACGGTGCAATCACGGATCGACACGGCCAACGAGGTGGAATACTTCCGCCACGGCGGCATCCTCCCCTACGTGCTGCGGCAGACGGCGGCGGGCTGAGCGTATCCGCGTGGCGGCCGGCCCCAGGGGCGGCGCGCCACCCGGCCGGGAGCCGCTCAGAAGGTAAACGCCAACCCCATGTTCAGGGTCTTGCTTTCATAGTCCCCAAGGCTGTTGCTCTGGATTACGACATCCAGCCCTTGCAGCGCCACACCCACGGGCAGATTGGACTCGTTCAAGGTCCAGGCAAAATTGGTGAAAAACCGCACCCCGGGCTGCAGTCGGTAATTCAAACTGGCGGACAGGGCGTGGCGCTGGTTCTTGCGTCTGACTTTAAAGCCCGAGAAGGAATCTTCGTTCAGATAATTCGTCAAGGTATAGCCGTAGCTCAGCCGGCCCGACCATTTGGTTGACAGCGCCTGATCGACCGACAGGCTCAAGGCGTGGGAACGGTAGGCGTAGTCGTCCCCGGCCGTTTTGGTGTTTTGATTCTGGGTCAGCGTATACGCCAGCGTCCATGAGCGCCGGCGGACATAGCGCATGTTAAGCGAGGCCCGGATGCTGTAATTGTCTGCGCTCAGCGCATCGTTACCGAAAGACGTGTAGCCACGGTAACCCAGGCGCGCCCGCAAGTTCCACGACGGCTCGTAGTCACTGCCCTGTCTGGGGTCGGGGGCAAACCAGGACGGGACCGTCAGACGACGGCGCATTACCGCCGCCAGGGAGTGGCTCTCGCTCACCTCGTCTTCCGTCAAAAAACTGTATTGTTTGGAAAAGTTATAACTGAAATCCCACCCCTTTTCCGGCCTGCCGATGGTGTAAGTGGGCCCCGCCGATAAATTCAAAAAATCAAAACCGTTGATGATAAACCCGGTGTAGGCGGGGTTCAGGTTGAAACTGAAGCGCGACTTTTCGAAACGCTTGCGGTAGGTCGCGTTGTAAGACACCGTGGTGCGGTAATCAAAGCTCTCATCATCACGGGTCAGGTTCACATTGTCATCCAGCATGAGAGATTGCGTGAGACTGTAACTGAAGCCATTGATTCTCTTTCTCAGCGCCGCCCTGCGCCGGTCGGCCTCAACCACCAGACTGGGAATGCGGGAGCGGATAATGATGTTGTATTCGGCCATCGCCTCCTCCTCCATCCACAGCTGCTCGTAGATGCGGGCCAGGTTGAAACGCGCCCCCATATGCCCGGGCTGCAGACGGATCACTGCTTTGTATTCTTCCGCGGCCTTCTCGGGGCGGCCGCTGCGCTCGAACACCAACGCGGAGTAGAAATGCGTCAGTTCGTCGTTGGGATTGAGTTTGCTGATTTCGCGAAATATATTCTCCGCGATCACAAACTTGCCGGTTTCATAGCTTTGCTTTGCCACCACAAATGCAATCTTGTGCGCGACTTTCGTCACGTCCAATATGCCGCGCCCGTAGGCCATGGCCTGGCCATAGGCCTCCAGGGCTTCGTCGTACATGCCGAGTTCTTCGTACACCTTGCCCAGCGAGAAGTTAACCGGGGCGTTGAGCGGCGACACCTCGCGAGCCCGCTCGAAAATATCCCTGGCGTCCTGGAAGCGCTTGGTGTTGAAGTAAACCAGGCCCAGGCTCTGCAAGGCAGGCAGATACGTCGGCGTGTATTCCAGGGCCCGCTTGTATGCCTCCACCGCAAGCTCACCCTGGCCGCTGCGCGCATAGGCCGTGCCCCGCTGAAAGAAGATATCCGTAAGCAGACGGCGGGCCTGCCGGGTGGCCGTATCCTTGTCGCCACCGATGCGCAGCACCGTTTCCAACTCCTCAATGGCGTCATCCGGGCGCTCGGTGTCCACCAGCAGAGAAGCCAGATTGGCGTGCAGCAGGGCATTGTCCGGATCGACGTCCAGGGCCTGGCGAAAATACAGCTCCGCCAGGCGCACATCCCCCAGCTCGCGGTAGATCACTCCCAGATTCCCAAGGACAGAGACGTCTCGCGGCGAGACCACGGCGACCGCTTCCAACAACCGGACCGCATTGCGCAAATCGCCCGAGCCCTTCAGGGCACCCGCCACGGCTATACTCAAACGAATCGCCGCCTCACCCAGGGAACCCGCCGGCAACTCATCCAAAAGTTCCACCAAGTGGTCTTTCGCAACCACGTTCTCCCCCTCGCGGTGGGCAAGTTCCGCCAAGCGCAGATGGGCGACACTGTTGTCGGGGGACAAGCGGGAAACCCTCAGGAACGCCCGCCTGGCATCGTCGTAGCGTTTTCGCACAAGATAAGCCTCCCCCAACCTTATCCAAAGTTGCAGATCCTGCGGCTGGGCAGCCAGGGCCGACTCCAGTTGCTGCACCGGGTCAGCCACCTGCGGACGCCCCCGGCGCTCGACCGCGCGCAAACGGGCCAGGCGCCGGCGCGCTTTTTCCTTGACATCAGGATCCTTGGAAATCTCCACAATGGACAAATACTCCTGCCGCGCCTTGGCCAGCTCACCGCCCCGCTCATACAAGGACGCCAGCGACATGCGCGCGCCCATGTTGTTGGGCGCCAGGGCCACCGCCTGCTGAATGTGGGAAACCCCTTCCTGATAACGGTTCAGGCGCACGTACACCACTCCCAGGCGAAAATGGGCTTCCGGGTGCCTGGGGTTCAAACGCACGGCCTCTTTGAACAACTGAAACGCCTCTTCCAGGTGTCCTGCCGCGCTGGCGGCGCGACCTTGCTGAATCAGGCTCTGAATCTGGCTGGTGTTCTGTGCGCCGCTGGCCACACCGGCGCTGAAGCAACACCATGCCAAGACCAGCGCCGCCCACAACGCGCTTGCACAAGGCCATCGAAATGAAGAGCGGCAGTCGTACATGGGTTCCGGGAATAACGAGGGTTAACGCCGGAGATGCCCGGCCGGCACCAGCTCGAGCAGCCACCATGGCCGACTGAACAAGGCTGCTTCGTAACCAAGGCGCATCAGTAATACACCGAAAACTGCAAAAAGGCTTTCCAGCCCTGCAGGGAAAGCGGCATGGGACCGGCCAGGTCACCGTTGGGACGCCGGTAACCCACCCTGCCGTCCCGTGTGGGGGGGGCGGCGGAAAAAAACTGCCGCAAGCCGTCGGAATCGCGAAAATCATGCGTCACCTGCCGGTCACGCAGGTAAAACTTTCGCACGCCCAAGGCATAGCTGCCGTTGATGCCGATGGAAAAACGGTCCAGCGGCTGCCACTCCATCCCCAGACCGAACTGCGTCATCAGCACCGAGGAGGCGTGGGCGTCAACGATGAAAGTCCGGCTGAACCCCTGCGCATCGCCGGTGAGAAAGCGCAGGACGTGGCGTTCTTGGTAATCGATATCAAAAACGTTGTGCAAACCCAGGCGCACATAGAACCGGCTCCGCTCGCGCCAGTGCCAGATCGTGCGTTCGGCGCCCACAAACATCTCGTTGTAAGACAATTTGGCGGACCGCTCGTCGATCACACTGGAATCTATCCGCTGAAACGGCATGACGCCCACCGCTTGCGCGGCGCTGGCCGCCTCCCAGGTCGCCAGGCCAAAGTACCAGGCCCACTCTTCCAGCACCTGCCAGCGCCACTCTATGCCGGCATAAGTGGAAGTCCCCAATGGCGGCAGGGGATTGTCCAGCACGAACTCCTTGCCCGTCGCCCCGCCCGCCTCGTTGAAATCCGCCTCGCCGGTCAACGGCGTCTGGAACACCACATCGTTTAACAACGTCAACGCGGGCTGATGGGCACCCAGCAGCGGCGAGACACTCCAGGAAAACTCCTCCTGGCTCCAGGCCGGCGCGAGGCGGAGGAAAAAAAGAAAAGCAAGACAAACGGTTAAACAGAGGCGGCGCATTTGGAAAGGTACCAGACAGGAATGGCTTTTGACGCTTTTTGTTAATGTTCGGTTGACCCGCCTGCAAGATTAGCGGCCTCGCGCGCTGCCCACGTCCCCATCCACAGCGGCAGCTCAAATCCGGCAGAGCCGCCCCCACCGTGCGGCCAGGCCCTATTTTGTTATACTGTTTAACATTAATCGAGAGAAAAATTGAACACGGCTGCGAAACAGCCCGCAAGACGGCTTCACATCGTGGCTTTTACGCCCGGGAGTGTCAAGCATCTCGACACCCGGACATTCTATTTTTCTTAGTTTTATCATAAGGTTCCAGCCACCTGCCGCAAACACGGAAACTTGACACCCAGCGCCAATTGCGGTTTACTAAGCACCGGCCGTGCTCAAGCGAAAGGGACTTCCTTTTAAGGCGAGAGCACATCACCTTGGTCAGCGTTTAACAACAAGCACACAAACAGGGGGTTTAGTAGTATGAAAAAGCGCATGATACTCCTCAGCGCCTCGCTACTCCCAAGTCTCGCTGTGGCCCTGCCGCAGTTTGACGAGTGGAGTGTCTCCGGCGGCACCGTCGACCCTTGCTCTACATCCACGGCGGATTCCTGCCAGGTTCTGGTAGAGGGCAACGGTTTCGTCCAGGCTCAGATCAGCGAGGGTGGAAAAACCTATATCAAAAGCATCGTGACGGATGTGGACGCCAGCGCCACCGATCCAACGACTCTGGCTTTCCGTGACGAAAACTTCATCCGTATCCAGTTCCAGCCGCAAATCAGCACCGCTCCCGGCATGGGCGGCTCCGATCCCGGCTTCCTGGGCCGTCAGGTGATCAACGATGACGGTGTGACCAGCGGTCTCACCAGGTTCACTTCCGATACCACCATCAAGAACGGCTGGGCCAAGGGCACCGGTGACGCCAACGTCGATATTGCCATGACCATCACCGCCATCGACGCCCCTGGCGGCACAGCCACCGGGATGTTCGACAGCGCCTTTAACTTCAAGGGCAACAATGCCGCCGACGGCTCCCAGACGGGTTCCCTGGTGGACATCGACCAGGGCGTGTCCCTGGCCACACCGGGCATTGCCATGTCCGCCACCGACCGGCAGGGCTTCGCCTTCCGTTCCCGCACCGGTGATCTCTTGACCAGCAGCGGCGTGTGGGGCGACACCAACGAGGACGGCACTGCGGACGATCCCTTCACCGGCGTCGGCGGTCTGACCTCCGTGCCCTGGGGCCCCTCGGCGGGTACCGGGGAAGTGGTGGCCTTCTGGATCGGCCAGGAAGTCACCACCAGCGGGTTCGGCTCGGGTGTCAGCGACTTTGCCCACCTCCAGGTGGACAACGACGGCACCGCCAACCAGACCTTTGCCTACAGCCAGGGTGGTACCGGCCTGGGTGCACCGGTCACCGGTCTCGGCGGCTTCTCCGACTGGGCCTCGGCTCCGGAGTCCGTGGAGTTTGGAGCTCAACCCACTCTGTAAGAAGGCATCCTGCCTTTTCGTACGGGTGAAAGGGGCCTGCGGGCCCCTTTCTTTATGCCCTCTTTGCGCTTCAACCGAGTCAAGATTCAGGCGGATCGATCGATAGGCTCCACAAGATAAGCAAAAGGCCTGTCGGAAATGAAACGCTTTGGTGTGCTGCTGCTTCTTGTGACCGTGCTCGCCGCCACGGGCCCCTTTTTCATCAAAGACCGCAATGGCCAACCCCTCATGAGCATCCGGGATATTTCCATCCCAGCCCCCCGCCTGCCTGCCTTCAGCGACGTCACGCAAAGGGACCGTACCGGGGAGGCTGCCGCGCCGGCCTTGTACAAATGGCGGGACGAAAACGGCCAGTGGCACTATGGCCGCCACGCCCCCGCAGGCATCAGGGCCATCACCGTCGAGACCCCCCATCTCGGCAACGGCGATCCCGGCATCACCCGGCACTCCCCCGAGCACCGAACCCCAGGGGCGCACCTCCGCGCTTCCCGGCCTGGACCAGGCGGGCCGGCTCATGAGCGACAGCCGCCGGCTGAACCGGCAGGCCGCCAAACGCGAGCAGGCCCGGCGCGAACTTTTGGGCCTGCAATAAAAACGGCACCCGGCCAAGAGCCGTTGTGCCGTTACCACGATGCATCCGTCTGGCGAGTCTGGCCACGCGAGGCGCTCCCCGTCCGCCGGACCCGCAAGCCGGGCTACGCTTTTTTGAACACCAGTTCCCCGTCCTGCTCGCCCACCTGGATCACATCCCCCGGTCCGAAACGGCCGGCAAGGATTTCTTTCGCCAGCGGATTCTCCAACCGCTGCTGGATCGCCCGTTTCAGTGGACGGGCGCCATATACCGGATCGAAACCCGCCTCGCCCAGCTTGTCCAGGGCCGCTTCGCTCAAAACCAAATCCATATCACGTTCCTGCAGGCGCTTGCGCAAATAGCCGATTTGAATATCGGTAATGGCGCGAATCTGTTCCCGGCCCAGGGGATGGAAGACCACGGCCTCATCGATGCGGTTGATGAACTCGGGCCGGAAGTGCTGGCCGACAATGTCCATGACCGCCGCTTTCATGTGTTCGTAGTTCTCCTCTCCCGCCAGTTCCTGAATGAGCTGGGAACCCAGATTGGAGGTCATCACAATAACGGTGTTGCGAAAGTCCACGGTGCGTCCCTGACCGTCGGTGAGGCGGCCGTCGTCCAGCACCTGCAGCAAGATATTGAACACCTCCGGATGGGCTTTTTCCACCTCGTCCATCAGGATTACAGAGTAAGGCCGGCGCCGCACCGCCTCGGTAAGATAGCCGCCCTCCTCGTAGCCCACATAACCGGGAGGCGCGCCAATGAGGCGGGCGACGGAATGTTTTTCCATGAATTCTGACATGTCGACCCGCACCATGGCGTCTTCCGTGTCAAACATGAATTCCGCCAGGGCCTTGGTCAGTTCCGTCTTGCCCACCCCGGTGGGACCGAGGAACAAAAAGGAGCCGATGGGCCGCTTGGGATCGGACAGCCCGCTGCGGGCCCGGCGGATGGCATCGGACACGGACCGCACGGCCTCGTCCTGACCCACCACGCGGCGGCTCAAGGCCTCTTCCATGCGCAGCAGTTTCTCCCGCTCGCCCTCCAGCATTTTGGAGACCGGAATACCGGTCCATTTGGAAATCACTTCGGCGATTTCCTCCTCGGTCACCTTGTTGCGCAGCAGCCTGAACTCGCGGACCTCCGCCTCCCCCGCCTGGGCCAGTTGTTTTTCCAGCTCGGGAATGCGGCCGTATTGCAGCTCGGACATGCGCGCCAGATCACCGGCCCGGCGGGCCGTCTCCAGCTCGATCCGCGCCCGGTCCAGTTCCTCTTTGATGTGGGCCGCGCCCTGCAGGGCGGCTTTTTCCGCCTTCCATTCCTCCTCCAGGTCAGCGTAGCTTTTCTCCAGCTTGGCGATTTCTTCGTCCAGCGCCGCCAGGCGTTTTTTCGACGCCTCGTCGCTTTCTTTCTTGAGGGCTTCGCGCTCGATCTTGAGCTGGATCAAACGCCGCTCCTGCCGGTCCATTTCCTCCGGCTTGGAATCGATTTCCATGCGGATGCGGGCGGCAGCCTCGTCGATCAGGTCAATGGCCTTGTCCGGCAACTGCCGGTCGGTGATGTAGCGGTGCGACAAGGTGGCCGCCGCCACAATGGCCGGGTCGGTGATTTCCACCCCGTGGTGCACTTCGTATTTCTCTTTCAGCCCCCGCAAAATGGCGATGGTGTCCTCCACGCTGGGCTCATCCACCAGCACCTTCTGGAAACGCCGCTCCAGGGCCGCGTCTTTTTCAATGTACTGACGGTACTCGTCCAACGTGGTGGCGCCCACGCAGTGCAGCTCGCCGCGGGCCAGGGCCGGTTTGAGCATATTGCCGGCATCCATGGCACCCTCGGCCTTGCCGGCGCCCACCATGGTGTGAATCTCGTCGATAAACAGGATGATCTGCCCTTCCTGCTTTTTCAGATCGTTCAGCACTCCCTTCAAGCGCTCTTCGAATTCGCCGCGAAATTTGGCCCCGGCGATGAGGGCACCCATGTCCAGCGCCAGAATGCGTTTGCCGCGCAGCCCTTCCGGCACCTCGTCGTTGACGATGCGCTGGGCCAGCCCCTCAACGATGGCGGTCTTGCCCACGCCGGGCTCGCCGATGAGCACGGGATTGTTCTTGGTGCGCCGCTGCAAGACCTGCACCGTGCGGCGGATTTCGTCGTCACGGCCGATGACCGGGTCCAGCTTGCCCTGTTCGGCCCGTTCGGTAAGGTCAATGGTGAATTTTTCCAGCGCCTGGCGTTGCTCCTCGGCGTTGGGGTCGGCCACCGTCTCACCGCCGCGCAGCTTGTCGATGGCCTGTTCCAGCGCGCCCTTGCTGGCCCCCGCCTGGCGCAGCAACTCGCCCACCGTGCCCCGGTCCTCCAGGGCTGCGAGCACAAACAACTCGCTGGAAATGTACTCATCCTTGCGCTGCTGGGCCAGCTTGTCGGTGATGTTCAACAGCCGGCCGAGATCGTTGGAGACGTGCACCTCCCCCGCCGCCCCCTGCACACTGGGCAGGCGGTCCAGCGCCTCGCCCAATTGTGAGCGCAGCCGGTTCACGTTCACGTCCGACTGGGCCAGCAAATGACGCACGGTGCCGCCTTCCTGGTCCAACAGCGCGGTGAGCAAATGCACCGGTTCGATGAACTGATGATCCCGCCCCACCGCCAGGCTTTGTGCCTCGGCCAGGGCCATTTGAAATTTAGTGGTAAGTTTGTCCATGCGCATCGTGCGGGCCTCTCCAAAAAACTGATTACCTAACAAGATAGGGCTGGTGCGCCGCGTTTCAAGCGCGGACCGGGCTGCCTTGCAGCCGGCAACACCCAGACCGTCAGAAATGCCCTCCCGCGATGACGCTTACCGGCTTGCGATACGGGGCATCCGGACGACCGAAGCCGCCGTTCCCGGATGCCACCGGCGGGTGGGGTGGGGTGAGGGAAAAGGTATACTCAATCTGAAACGCAGCCTCTCACCGCTATCATGAGCAGCCCTTCCCCCCGACTCCGTATCCGTTTTCAGCTGCAGCGGGACCGGTTCCATCTGAAGCTGGACTGGACCGCTCCCGCCGCGGGCGTCATCGCCCTGGCCGGGCCCTCGGGCGCGGGGAAAAGCACACTGCTGCGCTGCCTGGCCGGTTTGGACCGGGCGCCCGGCGGCCTCGCCCGCCTGGGTGCGCAAGTGTGGCAGGATGATGCCCGGAACCGCTTCGTCCCCCCCCATCGCCGGGACATCGCCCTGGTGTTTCAGGATGCGTGCCTGTTTCCCCACTTGAGCGTACAGGCCAATCTGCAATACGGCTGGCGGCGCACGCCGGTGACCCAACGGCGACTGGGTTTCGACGAAGTGGTCAACTGGCTGGACCTGTCTTCCCTGCTGGCGCGCCGCCCCGATGCCCTCTCCGGCGGCGAGCGCCAGCGGGTGGCCCTGGGCCGGGCCCTGCTCACCTCCCCCCGTTTGCTGCTCTTGGACGAACCCCTCGCCGCTCTGGACCCGCGCAGCAAGCAGGACATCCTGCCCTATCTGGAACGGCTGCGGAGCTTGTTGCCCGGCCCTGTCATCTACGTGAGTCACTCGCTGGAAGAACTCACCCGCCTGGCGGACCATCTGGTATGGCTGGAAAACGGCCGCATCAAAGCCGAAGGCCCGCTTCCGGCGCTGCTGGCCCGGCTGGATCTCTCCTTCGCCCGGGAGGAAGAGGCCGGTGCCATACTGCAGGCCACCGTGGCGGAACACGACCCGCACTACGCCCTCACACGCCTCGATCTGGGCCACGGCACCCTTTGGGTCAATTTGCAACAGCACAAAGCCGGGGAACGCATCCGGATCAAAATTCACGCCCGCGATGTCAGCCTGTCCCGCCAGCCCCCCCATGGCACCAGCATCCTCAATGCCCTGGAAGGCCGCATCACAGACACTGCCCCCGCCGCCCGGGCCGGCCAGCTCCTGGTCAAGCTGGCGGTGGGGGAGCAAGCCCTGCTGGCCCGGCTGACGCGCAAATCCTGGGACGAACTGGCCTTGCAACCCGGCGCCAAGGTGCACGCCCTGATCAAAAGTGTCGCCCTGATGCCCTGACCCCCCAGGCTGCGCCGCCCGGCTGTGATCCCGCACAGCCGGACCGGAAAAACCCGTCACGCCCCTCGCCACAACAGGCATTTGCGATTAACATAGCAAGCCGCCGGGGCAGGGGCTCCCCACCCAACCGGGTTTGGCAACGTATCTGGAGAAACTGATGACTTTTGTGGTTGGCGAAAACTGCATCAAATGCAAATACACCGATTGCGTGGAAGTGTGTCCCGTGGACTGCTTTCACGAAGGTCCGAACTTTTTGGTGATTGATCCCGAAGAATGCATCGATTGCACCCTGTGTGAGCCGGAGTGTCCCGCCGAGGCCATTTTCGCGGAAGACGACGTGCCCGAAGACCAGGAAGAATTCACCGCCCTCAATGCGGAGCTGGCCAAAGCGTGGCCGGTGATCACAGAAAAAAAAGACGCGCCGCCAGACGCCGACGACTGGAACGGGGTCAAGGACAAACTGCAATACCTTGAGCGCTGAGGATCCCCTCGCCTGCATCCCCACCGCGCAACAAATCCCGGTCCCCCGGGACCGGGATCCCCTGCGCATCCTCGCCCGGCGGCTGTGCCACGACCAGGCCGCCTCATTGCCCGATCTCAGTCACTGTGTGGTGTTGCTGGACCCCCCGGGCGCCGCCCAGGCCCTTCGGACGCGACTGTTGGATGACGCCCGCAACCATGGTTGCCCTGCCCTGCTGGGACCACGGATCACCCGTTTGCGGGACTGGGCGGCGGGCTGGCCCCATGACGGTCCTGCCCCCCTTTCCCCTCACGGCCAGGAACTGACACTGGTCGAGGCCCTGCAGTCCCACCGCGGTCTTTTCACGGATGCCGACCCCTGGACCCTGAGCAGCCATCTGCTCACCTTGTTCGACGAACTCACCCTGCAACGGATCACGCTGCCGGCGGCCCTGCCTGATTTCATGGCCCGGCTGGAACGGGCCTACCGCAGCGCCGTCCCCCTCAGCGGCCTGAGCCGGGAGGCCGAGGTGGTCCATCGCCTGTGGCGCGCCTGGCACCGCCAACTGGCCGAACACAAGGCGACAGACCGGCAGGCGGCTTATCTTGCCCAACTGGAAGCCAGTCTGTCCGCCCTGCCGGCCACCACCCAGATCTATCTGTGCGGCTTTGACACGCTCAGCGCAGCGGAGCAGGCCTGGGCCAGCGCCCTGGCGGCACGGGGCCAGCTCAGCGTACTGATCAGCCCGACCCCAGGGGGGGAGCCCCCCCGCTGTGCCTACAGTCGCTTTCTCGACGCCGTCTTCCCCACCCGGCGCGAACCCCATTTCGCCGCCCGGGCGACGGCCTGGGCCCAAGGCTGCCCCCACAGCCCCGCCAACGGCCGGCTGCTGGTCTACCGCGCCCCCGACACCGAACGCGAAGCCCGCGCCATCGACCTCCAGGTGCGCCGTTGCCTGCTGGACGGCAAACAGCACATCGCCATCGTCACCGAAGACCGGCGCCTGGCCCGCCGGGTGCGCGCCCTGCTGGAACGGAGCGGCGTTCCCCTGTTCGACGCCGCCGGCTGGGCGCTGTCCACCAGCCGCGCCGCCGCCACCCTGGAGCGCTGGCTGGAGACAGTGGAAGAAGACTTCGCCTACGCGCCCCTCACCGACGTGCTGAAATCCCCCTTCGTCCTGCCCCACTGGAGCCGGGACAAGCGGCTGGGCGCAGTCTACCGGTTCGAACAAGACCTGGTGCATCACGAAAATGTGGGTCGGGGCCTGGCCCGTTACCGCGAACACCTGCGTTACCGTGCCCGGCGACTGCGCGGCGCCCGCGGCGAAGCGGTAAAACAACTGCTGAGCGAACTCGAACACGCCGCCGCCCCCCTCACAAGCCTCCTCGACCGCAGCCAACGCCATCCTCCGGCCCACCTGCTGGCCGCCCTGGACACCAGCCTGGAACGGCTGGGCATGCGAAGCTGCTTTGCCGCCGACACCGCCGGCCAGCGCATTCTGGAAGAACTGGCGGCCCTCAAGTGCGCCTCCCGGCACCAAAGCCTGACACTGAACTGGCAGGAATTCCGCACCTGGCTGGGCCGCACACTGGAGCGCTACAATTTCCGCCCGCCCGTCTCCACCGCACCGGTGCGACTGCTCAATCTCGGACAAAGCGCCCTGCTGCACTGCGAAGCCTTGATCATCGCCGCTGCCACCACCCAACACCTCCCCCCCCGTCCACCGGCCGCACCGTTTTTCAACGACCGCGTGCGCCGGGAACTGGGACTGCCGGACAGCCGTTCCCACCACCAGCGCGCCTTCCGCCGCTTTACGCGCCTGTTGCACGCCACACCTTCGGTGCTCATCACCTGCCGCGCCACGGACGGCCAGCAAACCCAGACCGCCAGCCCCTGGCTGGACGCCCTCGACCATTTCCACCGCCTGGCCTATGGCACCCCCCTTTCCGATGGGGGGCTGGGCCAGTGGGTCAACCGCCCCGAAGCCGAAGTGGTGCACCGCGACAGCGCCGCCTTACCCACGCCCCGGACGCGCCCGGCCCCCACGGCCAAGCGGATACCGCAACAGCTATCCGCCCGCGCCTGCCAACAACTGCTGGACTGCCCCTACCAGTTTTTCGCCGCCCACTGCCTGGAGCTGGCCCCGCCCGACACCATCCGCGAAGCGCTGGAAAAATCGGACTACGGCGAACGGGTGCACCGTGCCCTGCAGGCCTTTCACCAAGCGGTGCCGGGGCTGCCCGGACCCTTTCCCGCTGCCACCGTCACCACCGCCCGGCGGGAAGCTGCCATTGTTCTGCTCCAGGACATTTCCGAGGCCGTGTTCGCCGAAGACATGGAAGACAATTTTCAACACCGCGCCTGGCACCAGCGCTGGCGGAAGCGCATCCCCGCCTTCGTGGACTGGCTCATCAGGCGCGGCCGGACCTGGCGCGTCGAGGCCGTGGAACGAAACAGCGAAATCCAACTGGCGTCCGCCGTCAGCCTGCGGGGACGGCTGGACCGCATCGACCGATCGAAGCAAGGCCTGGGAATCGTGGATTACAAAACCGGCACGCCCCCCACCCTGGACGCCGTCACCCGCGGCGAAGCCGTGCAACTGCCCATCTACGCGCTGCTGGCGGGCGAATCCGCCTGCCGGGTGGAGTACCTGGCGCTGGACAAGGAACCTCCCCGCCCCCACGCCCCGGTGGAAGGCGAGGCCCTCACCGAACTGACAACGGCCACCCGCCAGCGCCTGGTGGAACTCGTTACCGCCATAAAAAACGGCGCCGCCCTGCCGGCCTGGGGCGACAGCGCCACCTGCCGGCATTGCCCCATGGCGGGCCTGTGCCGACGGCAAGAGTGGGGCGAACAAGCAACAGCGCCTCGCCAGGAGCCTGAATAGGGAATAAGGGGTCTGACCCCTTTTTGGACCCCTTTTTGCTCTTTTTTCGGCTGTTCAATCCGAGCCTTGCACAGTGGCCTGGCGCGGCCGGCCTTTCCGCCTCTGGCTGTCGCGCAGAAGGCGGTAGATCTCCAGGGGTGGTCTGGGGGGGCTGTAGTAGTGCCCTTGAACGATGTCGCACCGGCGGGATTTGAGAAAGGCTTGTTGTGCCTCGGTTTCCACGCCTTCGGCGACCACCGCCATATTGAGACTGTGGCCCATGGTGATGATGGCGCTGGTGAGGGCGGCGTCTCCGGGGTCCTCGGTAAGATCGCGGATGAATGATTTGTCAATCTTGAGCGCGTCCACAGCGAAACGCTTAAGGTAGGCCAGGTTGGAATAGCCGGTGCCGAAATCGTCCACCGATACGGTGACACCCAAGGCCTTCAAGTCGTTAAGGAGCTGAATGGTCTGCGCTTCGTCCTGCATGAAGGCGCTTTCGGTAAGTTCCAGGTCAAGATATTCGGCCGCCAGGCCGGAGTGGTTCAAGGCCAGTTTCACACTGCTGACCAAGCCTTTGTTGATGAACTGGCGACTGGAGATGTTGACGGCCATACGCACTCCGCTGATGCCACAAGCCTGCCATTCTTTCATCTGGGCGCAGGCGGCTTTGACCATCCATTCACCAAATTCCACGATCAGACCCGTATCTTCCGCCAGGGGGATAAATTTTTCCGGCAGCAACAAGCCGAACTCGGGATGCTGCCAACGCACCAGGGCTTCCACGGCCAGCACGCGGCCGCTTTGGAGGTGAAGCTGGGGCTGGTAGTAGAGGATGAATTCTTCGCGGGTGATGGCCTGGCGCAGGCTGTTTTCCAGCACCAGGCGCTCGAAGGCGGCGGCGGTCATTTCTTCTGAGTAGAACTGGTAGTTGTTTTTGCCCTGTTCCTTGGCGTGGTACATGGCGGTGTCGGCGTTTTTCAGCAGGCCGTTGATATCCTGATCGTCGTAGGGATAGAGGGTGATGCCGATGCTGGCGGTGATAAAGAATTCCCGCTCGCTGATGTTGAAAGGTTGCGACAGGGCTTTAAGTATTTTCTGGGCCACTTTGGCGGCGTCCTGCACTTTTTCGACTTCGGTGAGCACCACGGTGAACTCGTCGCCCCCCAGGCGCGCCAGGGTGTCGCCTTCGCGGATGCAATGGACGATGCGTTCGGCCACGCCCTTGAGCAGTTTGTCGCCGGTTTCGTGACCCATGGTGTCATTGATGGCTTTGAAGCGGTCCAGGTCCATGAACATCACCGCCACGATGCGGTCATGGCGCGCAGCTTCCAGCAGCGCCTGATTCAGCCGGTCATGAAACAGCACGCGGTTGGGCAAACCGGTAAGGGCGTCGTAAAAGGCCAGGTAGTTCAAGCGCTCCTCAGCACGCTTGCGGGCAGTGATGTCCTGCACGGTGCCGACGATGCGCTGCGGCCTGCCTTCGGCGTCGAAGCTGACTTCCCCTTGTTCGTGCACCAGACGCTGGGAACCGTCGGGAAGGCGGATGCGGTGCTCCACGCTGTAGGGCTCGACGCCATGCAGGGCCTTGTTGATGGCGCTGACCACAAACTCGCGGTCATCGGGGTGCACGGCGGCCAGGAAGCCCTCGTGGGTGGGCGCGGTTGCGCCGGGTTTGAGGCCGAAAATCCGGTACACCTCGTCGGACCAGACCAGTTCCCCGCTGACCACATCCCAATCCCAGTTGCCCAGTTGGGCGATGCGTTGGGCCTGGGCCAGGCGGGCGTTGCTTTTGTGCAAGGCATCCTCCGCCGCCTTGCGGGCGGTGATATCGCTGAAAACCACCACGGCACCGGAGACCCGGCCGTCCTCGCGGATGGGATAGGCGGAATACTCCACCGGGAAGGGACGGCCGTCGGCACGCCAGAACACTTCATCGTCCACCCGGCAGCCCACGCCGTTTTGCAACACATGGCACATGGGACATTCCCGGGAGGGATACGGACTGCCGTCGGCGCGGGTGTGATGGGTGAGCTTGTGCACGTTGCGGCCCAGGATTTTCACCGGGGGATGACCGATCATGCGCGCTGCGGCGCGGTTGACGAAGGTGCAGCGACCCTGGTCATCGATGCCGTATATCCCTTCATCGGTGGCATCCAGCAGCAGGCGCACATGGTTGGACAGGCGCACCCGCTCCTGCTCGGTACGCTCCCGCGCCAGCTCGGCCCCGGCCCGGGCGGCGAAGATGCGCAGCAGCGGCTCGGCCAGCGACACGTCCTCCAGGGGCTCCACATCCAGCACGGCCAGGTGCCCCAGGGGGCGGCCGTCCTTGTCCTTGAGCGCCACGGCAAAATAGCTCTCGATGCCCTTGTCTTCCAAAAAGCTGTCTTGCGGAAACAGATGACGCACGCCGGCCGGGAAATGGGCAACACCTTTTTCGATCACCTTTTCGCAGGGCGCCCCGCGGGTGCTGTACACATAGCTCTCGGCGAATTCACCATCGGCCCAGAAGGCTTTGGTGCGCAGCCGGTCCGCCGCCACCAGTTCGGTCACGCAGGCGTAACGCACCCCCAGCACCCGCGCCAGCTGCTTGACGAGGTTGCGGAAAAACTCCTCGCCCACCACGGAAGCGGTGCTGTCCAAAATGGATTGCAAGGCGTACTCGGCCCGTTTCTGGCCGCTGATATCGGTGATGTAACCTTCCAGGGCCTGGACCTTGCCGTCGCCGCCGAACACCGCCCGGCCTTGCTCCCACACCCATTTTTCCAGGCCCTCGGCGGTGACGATGCGGTAGACCAGCTGGAAAGGCAGGCGGGCGCCCAGGGCCTGTTGCACCTCGTCCCAGACGCGCTGGCGGTCATCCGGGTGGATCAGTTCCGCATAGGACAAGGCCCCGCCGCTTACCAGATCAGCGGGGGCATGGCCCGTCAGCGCCGCGGCACCTTCACTGACGTAGTGCATGGTCCAGTCGGCATTGTTGGCGCAGCGATACACCATGCCGGGGAGATTGCTCAGCAAGGTGGCATGGCTGCGCTGGCTTTCCCGCAAGGCCGCTTCCGCGGCGCTGCGGGTGGCCACTTCCTTGCGCAGTTCATCGTTGACCCGGCTGAGTTCCGCCGTGCGCCGCGCCACCAGGCGGCGGATGCGGGCCGCGTGCGCCGCCAGCGCCAGGGCCACCACCAGGGGCAGCGCGAACCAGTACCAGTGTTGTCGCAATACCCCGGCCAGGGGCACGGGCGGATCCTGGGCATAGGGACCGATGTCGAGTTCGCTCATCAGTTCATGCACCGGCTGATAATCCATGGGCACCGTCCAGCCCCGGATGCGGGCAGCCAGGGCAGCGGGGCTGTCCCCGGGCATTTGCAGCAGGGCCACGGCCACCTGGCGGGCAAGATCATCGGGGGTGTGCTTTAGCTTGACAAAGGGCCATTCGGGATAGAGCCGGGTACTCAGCGGAAAGGGAAACGCGCCATGGCGGCGGGCGTTGACGATGGTGAAATCGGCGAGCTGGATCACGCCCTCTTCCAGCATCTCATTGAAAGCGTAGGAGCACATGGTCCCCAGAACAGAGCAAAAGCGATGCAGATACTCAGAGCAAGACTGAAAGACTATTACGACAGGCTTGAAAGGGAAAAAATAGAAAAAGAGAGAAG